>NZ_RWIL01000048.1:0-68991 GCF_009764635.1 Pseudomonas sp. PB103
CTGCGGCAGCTCCTACATATCCCTGTAGGAGCTGCCGCAGGCTGCGATCTTTTCTGGCGCGCGATTATATCGAGCCGAGCGGAAAGTTACTCCAGTGCTTTCCAGATCTCCGTGGCGTACTCACGAATCGTCCGGTCCGACGAGAACCAGCCCATCCGCGAAGTGTTCAGCACCGCCGAACGCCACCAGTTATTGGCGTCATGCCAGTGCGCTTCAACGCGTTTCTGTGCTTCCCAGTACGAGTCGAAGTCGGCGCAGACCAGGAAGCGGTCGTAATCCACCAGCGAATCGATCAACCCGGTGTAGCGCGAGGTGTCATCCGGCGAGAACACCCCACTGCGGATCGCTTGCAGCACATCGTTCAGACGATGCGACGCAGCGATGTCCGGCAAGGCGCTGAACTCGTGGTTCTGTTTGCGCGCTTCCACCTGTTGAGCGCTGAGGCCGAAGATAAACATGTGCTCGGCACCAATGCGCTCGCACATTTCCACGTTGGCGCCGTCGAGGGTACCGATGGTCAGCGCGCCGTTGAGGCCGAACTTCATGTTACTGGTGCCCGAGGCCTCGAAACCGGCAGTGGAGATCTGCTCGGACAAGTCCGCCGCCGGAATAATGCTCTCCGCCAGGCTGACGTTGTAGTTGGGCAGGAACACTACCTTCAACAAGCCGCGCACAGTCGGGTCGTTATTCACCACCCGCGCGATATCGTTGGTCAGCTTGATGATCAGTTTCGCTTGGTGATAACTCGCCGCCGCTTTACCGGCAAAGATTTTCACCCGTGGCACCCAGTCGACTTCCGGCTCGGCGCGAATCGCCTGATACAACGCCACGGTGTGCAGCAGGTTGAGCAACTGGCGTTTGTATTCGTGGATCCGTTTGACCTGCACGTCGAACATCGCCGCCGGATTGACGGCAATGCCCAAGCGTTCATGAATCAGATAAGCCAGCGCTTTTTTGCTGTGCAGGCGTTGTTCGGCGAAGGCTTTGCGGAACGCGGGCTTCTCGGCGAACGGTTCAAGATCGAGCAAGCGCTCTTCCGCGTTATCCAGCAGATCCGGGCCCAATGCGTCGACCAGCATCGAGGTCAGTTCCGAGTTGGCCT
The DNA here is from genome assembly GCF_009764635.1 of Pseudomonas sp. PB103. Classification (NCBI taxonomy): domain Bacteria; kingdom Pseudomonadati; phylum Pseudomonadota; class Gammaproteobacteria; order Pseudomonadales; family Pseudomonadaceae; genus Pseudomonas; species Pseudomonas sp. PB103. The sequence goes on from NZ_RWIL01000048.1 coordinate 1,103, forward strand.
GATACAGCCAGCGGCGGAAAGTAATGCCGTTGGTTTTGTTGTTGATCCGCTCCGGATAGAGTTTGTGCAGTTCGGCGAACACGGTTTTACGCATCAATTGCGTGTGCAACCCGGACACGCCATTGACGCTGTGCGAACCGAGGAACGCGAGGTTGCCCATGCGCACCCGGCGACCGTTGTCTTCTTCGATCAGCGACACGGCACGGAGCACGTCGAAATCGTGAATGCCTTTGGCGCGCAGCGAATCGATGTGCTGGGCGTTGATCAGGTAAATGATCTGCATGTGCCGTGGCAGCATTCGCTCCATCAGGCCCACCGGCCACGTTTCCAGTGCTTCCGGCAGCAGCGTGTGGTTGGTGTAAGACAACGTGTCGACGGTGACTTGCCACGCGGCATCCCACGCGACGTCGTAGACGTCGACCAGTTGGCGCATCAGTTCGGCAACGGCAATCGATGGGTGGGTGTCGTTGAGCTGGATCGCGGCGTGATCGCCGAGGGTCAGCACCGAGGTATGCATGTTGCGGTGACGGCGCAGCAGATCCTGCAACGAGGCGGCGACGAAGAAATATTCCTGACGCAGGCGCAGCTCTTGCCCCGCTTCGGTGCTGTCCGCCGGGTAAAGCACGCGGGAGATACTCTCGGCGCGCGCCACTTCGGCGACGGCGCCCAAGTGGTCACCGGCGTTGAAGCGCTCAAGGTGCAAATCTTCCATGGCGCGGGCACGCCACAGGCGCAGCGTGTTGACGCTTGCCCCGCGCCAGCCAACCACCGGCGTGTCGTAAGCGATCGCGCGGACGGTTTCTGCCGGCGACCAGACTTGTTTGAATTTTCCAGAAGCATCGGTGACGGTTTCGACGCTGCCGCCGAAGCCGATGGAGTAGACGACCTCTGGCCGTTCGAACTCCCACGGGTTGCCAAAGTCCAGCCAGTGCTCGGTCTGCTCCTGTTGCCAGCCATCGACGATGGCCTGGCGGAACAAGCCGTGCTCATAACGAATGCCGTAACCGTGGCCGGCGATGCCGAGGGTCGACATGCTTTCCATGAAGCACGCCGCCAGACGACCGAGGCCGCCGTTGCCGAGCGCCGCATCGGGCTCCAGCAGGCGGATGCGCTCCAGATCAACGCCGAGTTCGGTCAACGCTTCACGGGCGACATCGAGCAGGCCGAGGTTACTCAGGCTGTCGTAGAGCAAACGGCCGATGAGGAATTCCAGCGAGAGGTAGTACACCCGTTTCTGGCCTTTGCGGTAGATCTGCCGGGTGTGGTCCATCCAGTGTTCGACCATGTGATCACGCGCAGCCAATGCGATGGCTTCGAACCAGTCATGGTCGAAGGCGTGATCGGGGTCTTTGCCCACCGCGTAGGTGAGTTTGGTCAGGACGGCGTCGCGGAATGCGGCCACCTCTGCTTCGCGAACTAGTGGTTCTTGAGTCATCAATGGGACCTCGAGCGAGCGGGGAATTGTCTGAGCCTAGACGGTCTGACCGACGGTCGAGGCTCTGGTTCGGCAGTATTTCCTGAGACTGTGAGATGGCCCGGCATTACCCTGGCGGATGAGCTAATGAATGCAGGGGCCGTGCCGAATTGTCCGGCAATGTGCCTGCACGCAGAAAAAATCTGGCGAAAGGTTGTTCAAAAATCCACCAGTCCCGGTATGATCGCGCGCCCTGATGCACACACGCCTGGTAACTCCCGATGATGAAGCCCAACCTGATTGCCGCCGCCGAGATCGATCGTCTCGATACGTGGGCAAAATACTCAGCCCCGATGTGCGGTTCCTGCGTGTCCAGCTGCTGCACGCTGCCGGTTGAGGTGAAGATCAAGGATCTGGTGCGCATCGGTGTGGTCGACGAGTTCGAACTCGGTGACCCGCCGAAGAACATCGCCAAGCGTCTGCAAAAGGAAGGCCTGGTCGAGCGCTTCAACCAGAAGTCCGGCATCTTCACCCTGCAGCGCATGAGCAACAACGATTGCTACTACCTGGATCGTAAGAGCCGCCTGTGCACCATTTATGACAAGCGCCCGGATACCTGCCGCAATCACCCGAAGATCGGGCCGCGTCCGGGGTATTGCGCGTACAAGCCGAAGGAAGTGGTGCGCGAGCAGAATTTCCGCGCCATCGAGAAGTTTTGATCGGCCCTGAGATTTTCAGCGGCTGATCGGCCGCCTTCGCTGGCAAGCCAGCTCCCACAATGATTGTGGTCGTACACATATTTTATATACGACCCAAAACCCTGTGGGAGCTGGCTTGCCAGCGATGGGGCCAGCACCAATACCGCCTGAACCCCAGACAAACAAAAACGCCCCCGGTCTCGCGACCGGGGGCGTTTTCATTCAGCCTGAACTAATGACTCAGTTCTTGGCTTTCTTGGCAGCGCGGGTACGCTCGCTTTCGTCCAGGATCTTCTTGCGAAGACGGATGGACTTAGGAGTAACTTCGCACAGCTCGTCTTCCTGGATGTATTCCAGAGCCTGTTCCAGAGTGAACTTCACTGGTGGAACCAGAGCGATGGTTTCGTCTTTACCCGAAGCACGCATGTTGTCGAGCTTCTTGCCCTTGGTAGGGTTAACGCCCAGGTCGTTGTCGCGGCTGTTCTGACCAACGATTTGACCGTTGTAGATCTCTTGACCGTGTTCTACGAACAGCTTGCCACGAGCCTGCAGGGTTTCCAGCGAGTAGGTCAGTGCCTTACCGGTTTCAACCGAAACCAGAACGCCGTTCTGACGGCCGGACATGTGGCCCGACTTGACAGTGTCGTAGCGATCGAAGATCGAGGTCAGGATGCCAGCACCGTTGGTCAGGGTCAGGAACTGGTTACGGAAACCGATCAGACCGCGAGCAGGGATGTTGTATTCCAGACGAACACGGCCCTTGCCATCAGGAACCATGTTGCTCAGGTCGCCCTTACGCAGACCCATCTCTTCCATCACCTTGCCCTGCGCTTCTTCAGGGATGTCGATGGTGACGTTTTCGAACGGCTCTTGCTTGACGCCGTCAACTTCACGAATGATCACTTCAGGACGGCCCAGGGCCAGCTCGAAGCCTTCGCGACGCATGGTTTCGATCAGTACCGAGAGGTGCAGCTCACCACGGCCGGAAACCTTGAACTTGTCAGCGGAGTCGCCTTCTTCAACGCGCAGTGCAACGTTGTACAGCAGCTCTTTGTCCAGACGGTCCTTGATGTTACGGGACGTCACGAACTTGCCTTCTTTACCGCAGAATGGCGAGTCGTTTACCTGGAAGGTCATCGAAACGGTTGGCTCGTCAACGGTCAGAGGCTTCATCGCCTCGACGGTGTCCGGGTGGCACAGGGTGTCGGAGATGAACAGCGAGTCCATACCGCTGATGCACACGATGTCGCCTGCTGCAGCTTCTTCAACGTCGATGCGGTGCAGACCGTGGTGACCCATCAGTTTCAGGATACGGCCGTTACGGCGCTTGCCGTCGGCACCGATCGCCACAACCGGGGTGTTCGGCTTGACGCGACCACGAGCGATACGGCCAACGCCGATAACACCCAGGAAGCTGTTGTAATCCAGAGCGGAGATCTGCATCTGGAACGCGCCGTCACGGTCAACGGCCGGAGGCGGAACGTGGTCGACTACCGCTTGGTACAGCGGGGTCATGTCTTCCGCCATGGCGGTGTGATCCAGACCGGCAATGCCGTTCAGGGCCGAAGCGTAAACAACCTGGAAGTCCAGTTGTTCTTCGGTAGCACCGAGGTTGTCGAACAGGTCGAAGATCTGGTCCAGAACCCAGTCCGGACGCGCGCCTGGACGGTCAACCTTGTTGATTACCACGATCGGACGCAGGCCGGCTTCGAAAGCCTTCTTGGTCACGAAACGGGTTTGCGGCATAGGGCCGTCTTGAGCGTCAACCAGCAGCAGAACGGAGTCAACCATCGACATTACGCGTTCAACTTCGCCGCCGAAGTCGGCGTGGCCCGGGGTGTCCACGATGTTGATGTGGTAGCCGTTCCAGTTGATGGCGGTGTTTTTCGCCAGAATGGTAATACCGCGCTCTTTTTCCTGGTCGTTGGAGTCCATCACGCGCTCGTCGTTGAGCTCGTTGCGCTCCAGAGTGCCGGATTGACGCAGGAGTTTGTCTACCAGGGTGGTTTTACCATGGTCAACGTGGGCAATGATGGCGATGTTACGTAGATTTTCGATCACTTGTGTATCTCGATCAGAGGATTCGGTTTGCTGACAAGTCTTGGCAGCGATTAGCAGTAGTGTCCGGCATGGCCGTTACAGCTTGACGGCGGTGTCGGGGGGCCGGTGACGCAGGCCACAGGCAAACAGCCCCGGGCACTTAGCTCGGTCGATAAACGCGCACATTGGCATGCCCCTCACTGAGCAAATGGTGAGCATGCAGGCGACTCATCACGCCTTTGTCGCAATACAGCAGGTACTGGCGAGTCGGATCCAGCTCCTTGAAACGAGCGTTCACTGCGTAGAACGGCATCGTCTGTACTTCTACGCCAGCGAGTTCCAGCGGCTCATCCTCGGCGGCATCCGGGTGACGGATGTCGATCACGATCTGGCCGGCCAATGCTTCGCTGACTTCTTCAATCTGTACGTCCTGGCCCAATTCGTCGATCACGCGATCGATCGGCACCAGTTTGGCGTTTTCGAGCGCACGCTCGAGCACCGCCATGTCGAATTCTTTCTCTTCGTGTTCAACGCGACCGCGTTTGGCGGCGGTCTTCGGGTTGACCGAAATGACCCCACAGTATTCCGGCATGTGCCGGGCAAAATCGGCGGTGCCGATCTCGTTGGCCGTGTCGATGATGTCCTGCTTGTGCGCCACGATCAGCGGACGCAGGACCAGTTTGTCGGTCACGCAGTCGATCACCGACAGGTTCGGCAGCGTCTGGCTCGACACCTGGGAGATCGCCTCGCCAGTGACCAGCGCCTCGATCTGCAGGCGGTCGGCGATGTTGGAGGCCGCGCGCAACATCATACGCTTCAATACGACGCCCATATGACTGTTATCGACTTTGCCGAGAATTTCGCCCAACACTTCTTCGAACGGAACACTGACAAATAGCACGCGTTGCGAGCTGCCGTACTTCTTCCAGATGAAATGCGCGACTTCCATCACGCCCAATTCATGGGCACGACCGCCCAGATTGAAGAAACAGAAGTGGGTCATCAGGCCGCGACGAATGATCTGGTAGGCCGCAACGGTCGAGTCAAAGCCGCCGGACATCAATACCAGCGTCTGCTCCAACGCACCGAGCGGATAGCCGCCGATGCCGTTGTGCTGGCTGTGAATCACAAACAACCGTTTGTCGCGAACTTCGATACGGACTTCGATTTCCGGCGCTTTCAGGTCGATTCCGGCGGCACCGCACTCACGGCGCAGCTTGCTGCCGACGTATTTTTCGACGTCCATCGAGCTGAAGGTGTGCTTGCCGGCACGCTTGCAGCGCACCGAGAAAATCTTCCCGGCCAGCGCCGCGCCGTAGTGCTCTTTGCACTTCTCGGTGATGTCGTCGAAGTCGCCCAGCGGGTACTCGTCGATCTGCAAAAAGTGCGCGATGCCCGGCATGCAGGTCAGGCGCTCACCCATCTCTTTCAAGGCTTTGGCGTCGGTAATGCGGGTTTCCAGCTCGAGATTGTCCCACACACCGTTCACCACCACGGCCGGGTCCAGGTCGCGGAGCACGGTGCGGATGTTCTTGGCCAACTGGCGGATGAATTTCGTCCGGACAGGTCGGCTTTTGATGGTGATCTCGGGGAAGACTTTTACGATTAGTTTCATGAAAACAGCGCGCGAACGGCCAGCCGAAAAAGGGGGGCGCGGATTATAGCGGAAATTGCTCAAGGTTTAACCAGTTAATGTGCAGAAGGTTTAGCATGCACCAAAACGGGTCATTTTCGATTTATAACGCTACATTAGAGGGCGAGATTTTCCACTTTCAGGCGCGCAGCACCTTAATAAGCGTGAATTTGGGGCAAAAAACCCATGCTGGGGCACTGGCATGCAATTTGCTCCCTTGTGAGGCAGGTTGCCTTGGCAGAGTATTCGCGCCGGCATCAACCAAATTCAAGGGCATCCACTACCAAGCCCGAAGCCACCCGGAGGACATATGTCGAAGACGGTTCAACTCATCAAAGATCATGACGTCAAGTGGATTGATCTGCGCTTCACGGACACCAAAGGTACTCAGCACCACGTGACCATGCCGGCCCGCGATGCTTTGGACGACGACTTCTTCGAAGTCGGCAAAATGTTCGACGGTTCCTCCATTGCTGGCTGGAAAGGCATCGAAGCCTCCGACATGATCCTGATGCCGGTTGACGAAACTGCCGTTCTCGACCCGTTCACCGAAGACGCCACCCTGATCCTGGTGTGCGACATCATCGAACCTTCGAGCATGCAAGGCTACGATCGCGACCCACGTGCGATCGCCAAGCGCGCCGAAGAACACCTGAAAGCCACCGGTATCGGTGACACCGTGTTCGCCGGTCCTGAGCCAGAATTCTTCATCTTTGACTCGGTGAAATTCAAGTCGGACATTTCCGGCTCGATGTTCAAGATCTACTCCGAGCAAGGTTCGTGGATGTCCGACCAGGACATCGAAGGCGGCAACAAGGGTCACCGTCCAGGCGTCAAAGGCGGCTACTTCCCGGTTCCACCGTTCGACCACGACCACGAAATCCGTACCTCCATGTGCAACGCACTGGAAGAAATGGGCCTGACCGTCGAAGTTCACCACCACGAAGTGGCGACTGCCGGCCAGAACGAAATCGGCGTCAAGTTCAACACCCTGGTGAAGAAAGCCGACGAAACCCAAACCCTGAAGTACGTTGTGCACAACGTTGCTGACGCCTACGGCCGCACCGCGACCTTCATGCCGAAGCCACTGTACGGCGACAACGGTTCGGGCATGCACGTACACATGTCGATCTGGAAAGACGGCAAGAACACCTTCGCAGGTGAAGGCTATGCCGGCCTGTCCGATACCGCTCTGTACTTCATCGGCGGCATCATCAAGCACGGTAAGGCCCTGAACGGCTTCACCAACCCGGCGACCAACTCCTACAAGCGTCTGGTGCCAGGCTTCGAAGCTCCGGTAATGCTGGCCTACTCGGCTCGCAACCGTTCCGCTTCGATCCGTATTCCTTACGTGTCGAGCCCGAAAGCCCGCCGTATCGAAGCACGTTTCCCGGATCCGGCTGCCAACCCGTACCTGGCCTTCGCTGCACTGCTGATGGCCGGTCTGGACGGCATCCAGAACAAGATCCACCCAGGCGACGCTGCTGACAAAAACCTGTACGACTTGCCGCCTGAAGAGGCGAAAGAGATCCCACAAGTTTGCGGCAGCCTGAAAGAAGCCCTGGAAGAGCTGGACAAGGGCCGCGCGTTCCTGACCAAGGGCGGCGTATTCTCCGACGACTTCATCGACGCTTACATCGCGCTGAAATCGGAAGAAGAAATCAAGGTTCGCACCTTCGTACACCCACTGGAATATGAGCTGTACTACAGCTGCTGATCCGGTAGCGCCGCGCTACGCGGCGTGACAAAAAGAGGCCTCCTTCGGGAGGCCTTTTTTGTGCGCGCGCATCCATGGATAATCCGCCGCCTCAGCGCCCGTTACCGGCGCCTTGACGAAGGGATTCGCATGAAGTGGTTATGGGCCATCGCCCTGACGGCCAGCCTCGCCTGCCAAACGGCCGGAGCGGCAGCGTTCTATGAAAACAAAACCCTGGCGCATCCGCTGATCGAGGGTTTGCAGGAAAGCTCGGCGACGCTGGCGTTCATCAAGGAAGCGGGGGGCGTCAAAGGTTATTACTGCATTTGCAATATGCCCAATGCCGAACCCCGTTTGCTTGACGATTTCGGCCAGGCGACCATCGAATCGGTTTTCCTCATGTCGCTCGACAGTGAGGATCCGACCCGCTTTGTGCTGTTCCGGCAGAACGAGCAATACCGAATCTACGCCTACAAGTACAACGACAACGATCACCTCTACAGCCGCGTCACGCGTCTGCAGCCAGCGCTGGATCGCATTACCGCAGGCCAGAAACACCTCGATGCCCTGACCATCAAGAAAGCACTGAGCCGAAACACCCCGCTGAACTATCGCTTCTACTATGAAGAGTCCGGCGTACCGGAGTTCGACCAACTCGATTTCAGCCAAGGAACACTGGTGAGCTATTACGGCCAGTACTACGACCCTCTGAGCAATCCCACACCGGACGACGAACCGTACTTCTACAAGAAAACCTATCAGGAAAAAGACGGTCGGTTTCTCACTGTTACCTTCTGGCGTTGGCTCGATGGCACCCTCGTCGAGGGTAACCGCACGCTCTACAACTATCAGGTCAGACGTATTGCCTGGGAAACCGCTCCGCTGAAATTCACCGGCAGCGAGGACGGCCAATCGGTGTCTTATGACTCCGGATCGATCTCGGCCAAAGGTGCCTACAAGCAGGGCGTACGTATCGGCCCGTGGTCTATTTCCAAAGACGAGAAATATTCGGCGTCCGGTCACTTTGCAGAGGGTAAACGGGAGGGACAATGGAGCATTTACCAGGACGGGCAGACGCTGGACGGCGAGTACCACAATGATTTGCGCGACGGCCGCTGGCAGCTTTCCAACTACGACGAGATGGAATGGGTCGCCACCGGATTCCAGACCTATGTCCATGGTCAACTCAACGGCCCGAGCGAACTGACCATCGCCGGCAAGACCGAGCGCGGCAATTATGTCGACGATAAACGCCAAGGCCCATGGGAAACCAAAGCAGGAAACGGCGACTACACGAATGATCTGCAAAGCGGCCCGTGGACACTCAAGACTGACAACGGACACACTCAAACCGTGAACTTCGTCGCCGGCAAAAAAGAAGGCGAGCTGCGCGATTTCGACGCCAATGGTGTGTTGACCTACATCGAGCATTACAAGACGGGCGTCCTGTCCGGCAGTCGCGAGAGCGTGCTTGCGGCAGGCGCCTCACGATAGGGCCCGGGGCCATTTGTGTGAGCTGATGTTGAGGCGGTTGGGCTTACCGCTGCCTCTGGCCTATGCTGCAAGCCAATCTCACTGCTGATCGGTTGCATCCATGGGTCGTGGTTTTCTATTTCTCCTACTGGTGATCGCCCTGCCCGTCGCGGCGCAGATCTACAAGTACACCGACGCCAACGGCCACACGGTGTACAGCGATCACTCGCCGGACGGCGTGCAGGCGCAACCGGTGGAATTGCCGCCGCTCAATCGGGTCGAGCCGCAAGCGCCGAGCGCACCGGCCGCGCCTGAGCCCGACACTCGTGAACCTGCGCGCAACGCCTACGACATTCTTGAACTCGCCGGCCTGCCCACTGAAGAAGCCTTGCGCGCCAACAACGGCACCTTCACTGTCAATGTGCTGATCAAACCGCGTCTGCAGGCGCCGCATCAATTACGGCTGGTGCTCGACGATGAACCGTACGGTCAGCCGAGCAACGTGCCAATCCTGCAGTTGGTGAATGTTGACCGGGGTGAGCATCGACTGGCCGTCCAGGTCATCGACGGGCAAACAATCGTTCAGCAAAGCCCGCCCGTGGCCTTCACTGTGCAGCGAGTACACAAGCCATGATTCGCGCGTGGCTGATCGCCGCTTTGGCCATGATGACGTTGCAAGCCTCGGCAGAGGTCTTTACCTACGTCGATGCGCAGGGCAATCGCGTTTATACCGACCAGCCACGCGGCAATGCCAAGCGTGTGCCCATCGCCACCAGCAATCGCATGTCGGCCAATCCAACGGCCGCCGCGCCGATCACCACGGCGAAGAAATCCCCGGAACAACCGCCGTTCCACTACGACATGCTGCGCATTCTGGTGCCCGAACCCGATGCCACGATTCGCAGCAGCGCCGGCGAAGTCATCGTCAGCGTCACCAGCGAACCGGGCCTGCAAAAAGGGCATCGTTATCGGCTGTTGCTGGATGGTCAGGCCACTGGCGAGCCCGGCCTGACGCCAGTCTTCCCGCTGAGCAATATCGATCGTGGCAGCCACAACCTTTCGGTGGAAATCCTCGACGCCGAAGGGCGGACGGTCGAGCGCACCGCTAACCAACCCTTCCACATGCTGCGCATCTCCCTCGCGCAGAAACGCCAGGTCAAACCGTGCGTTGCCGACGATTACGGGGTTCGCCCGGAATGTCCGCTCAAAGACAAACCCGAAGAGCCGAAAAACCCCTTCCTGCGTTTCTTCTAACGCCGTTCAGCTTTGCGCACTATATTGGTGCAATAGGCTGCACCGTACTCATATTCCAACCCATTTTGGTTCGAAACTTCCCGTTCGCGCCGGCCGAATGCCACGCAAACGAGCGTCAAACGCCCGTTTCAGGCGTCGAACGCTTCTTTTCAGAGCCTTGGTTTGGTTTTTGCATTTTCCCGATACCGACGCTTGCTTGTTGCGCACGCTCCGCCCCCAAAAGAGGCTCCGATGACCATTAGCGACGCAATCCACCGTTTGCTGCTCGACAACCTGACCACCGCCACCATCCTGCTCGACGCCGAATTGCGCCTCGAGTACATGAACCCGGCGGCGGAGATGCTGCTCGCCATCAGCGGGCAGCGCAGCCATGGGCAGTTCATCAGCGAGCTGTTCACCGAATCTACCGAGGCGCTGAATTCCCTGCGCCAAGCCGTGGAACAGGCGCATCCGTTCACCAAACGCGAAGCGATGCTCACCGCCCTCACCGGCCAGACGTTGACCGTGGATTACGCGGTGACGCCGATCCTCAGTAATGGCGCGACCATGCTCCTGCTGGAAGTCCACCCGCGTGACCGCTTGCTGCGGATCACCAAGGAAGAGGCGCAAATCTCCAAACAGGAAACCAGCAAAATGCTGGTGCGCGGCCTCGCCCACGAGATCAAGAACCCGCTGGGCGGCATCCGTGGCGCCGCGCAATTGCTGGCCCGCGAACTGCCGGAAGACAGCCTGCGCGATTACACCAACGTAATCATTGAAGAGGCCGATCGCCTGCGCAATCTGGTCGATCGCATGCTCGGTTCGAACAAGCTGCCGTCGTTGGCAATGTGCAACATTCACGAGGTACTGGAACGCGTCGGCCATCTGGTCGAGGCCGAAAGTCAGGGCTGCATCACCTTGGTGCGCGATTACGACCCAAGCATTCCCGACGTGTTGATCGACCGCGAGCAAATGATTCAGGCCGTGTTGAACATCGTGCGCAACGCGATGCAGGCAATCAGCAGCCAGAACGAGCTGCGCCTGGGCCGCATCAGCCTGCGTACCCGGGCCATGCGCCAGTTCACCATCGGCCACGTCCGCCATCGCCTGGTGACCAAGATCGAGATCATCGACAACGGCCCCGGGATCCCCGCGGAACTTCAGGAAACCATTTTCTTTCCCATGGTCAGCGGACGCCCGGACGGTACCGGGCTCGGCCTGGCCATTACCCAGAACATCATCAGCCAGCACCAGGGCCTGATCGAGTGTGACAGCCATCCAGGCCACACCACCTTCTCGATCTTTCTGCCACTGGAACAAGGAGCCACATCGACATGAGCCGTAGTGAAACCGTGTGGATCGTCGATGACGACCGTTCTATCCGTTGGGTGCTGGAAAAGGCCTTGCAGCAGGAAGGCATGACCACGCAGAGCTTCGACAGCGCTGATGGCGTGATGAGTCGCCTGGCCCGTCAGCAGCCTGACGTGATCATTTCCGACATTCGTATGCCGGGTGCCAGCGGCCTGGACTTGTTGGCACGGATTCGCGAGCAGCACCCACGGTTGCCGGTCATCATCATGACCGCTCACTCCGATCTGGACAGCGCTGTCGCCTCCTATCAGGGCGGCGCTTTCGAATACTTGCCCAAGCCGTTCGACGTTGATGAAGCGGTGTCGCTGGTCAAACGTGCCAACCAGCACGCGCAAGAACAGCAAGGCCTGGAAGTTGTACCGGCGCTGACCCGCACCCCGGAAATCATCGGCGAAGCGCCGGCGATGCAGGAAGTGTTTCGCGCCATCGGGCGCTTGAGCCACTCCAACATCACCGTGTTGATCAACGGTGAATCGGGTACTGGTAAAGAACTGGTCGCCCACGCCCTGCACCGCCACAGCCCACGCGCGGCCTCGCCGTTTATTGCGCTGAACATGGCGGCGATCCCCAAGGATCTGATGGAGTCCGAGCTGTTCGGCCATGAGAAAGGCGCGTTCACCGGCGCGGCGAATCTGCGTCGCGGGCGTTTTGAGCAGGCTGACGGCGGCACGCTGTTCCTCGATGAAATCGGTGACATGCCGGCGGATACGCAAACCCGTTTGCTACGGGTTCTGGCGGATGGCGAGTTCTATCGCGTTGGCGGGCATGTGCCGGTCAAGGTCGATGTGCGCATCATCGCCGCGACGCACCAGAACCTGGAAACCCTGGTGCACGCCGGCAAATTCCGTGAGGACTTGTTCCATCGCCTCAATGTGATCCGCATCCACATCCCGCGCCTGTCGGACCGTCGCGAAGACATTCCGACCCTGGCCAAGCATTTCCTCAGCCGCGCCGCGCAGGAACTGGCGGTCGAGCCGAAGCTGCTGAAAAGCGAGACCGAGGAATACCTGAAGAACCTGCCGTGGGGCGGCAACGTGCGCCAGCTGGAGAATACCTGCCGCTGGATCACCGTAATGGCGTCCGGACGCGAAGTACACATCAGCGACCTGCCGCCAGAGCTGCTCAACCTGCCGCAGGACTCGGCACCGGTGACCAACTGGGAGCAGGCGCTGCGCCAGTGGGCCGACCAAGCCTTGGCGCGTGGCCAGTCGAGCTTGCTCGACAGCGCGGTGCCGGCGTTTGAGCGGATCATGATCGAGACGGCGCTGAAGCACACGGCCGGACGTCGGCGTGATGCGGCGGTGTTGCTGGGTTGGGGGCGTAATACCCTGACGCGCAAGATCAAGGAGTTGGGGATGAAGGTTGATGGTGCGGATGATGATGAGGGGGATGAGGGTTAACTCGGCACTCTAGTCGTCCGCGAAAAGATCGCAGCCTGCGGCAGCTCCTACATTGAACCCATGTAGGAGCTGCCGCAGGCTGCGATCTTTTTGTTTGCGTGCACCGCCAAAAGGCACGACGACCCGCAATCGGGCATAACAACCGGATCAAAAAAAACCCAAACAGAACTCGAAAAACAACCGCCCAAAACCACGAAAGCCCCGAATTCCGGGGCTTTCGCGTTTCTCATCAGCTTTTTTGTTTCAACAAATTAAAACCTGGCACGCCCCCTGCAATACCTCTCACAGGTGATTCGTTTCACCACCCGTTTCGGGGACCTTGGTACAGGCAGGCCGGGGATTCCCCTCTTTACATCGGGCTCACACCGCAACGCGGCGAGCCCATCCTTTTGGGGCTCTTGGTACAGGCAGGCCGGGGGTTCCCTCTTTACACCGGACCGACGCGTCACGCGAAGTCCATCCCGTTTTGGGAACCCTGATACAGGCAGGTCAGGGATTCCCGCTTTTATTGCTCCCTCAGATGAATCTCCAGGCGCCAGCGGTCATCGACCGCACTGCCGGCCCAGTCACCCTGCAGCGGCCGCGCCGCCAGCACCGTCAGCAACAACCCACCGTCACTCGCTCGCGTCCGCCAATTGACGTCTTTGCCGTTGAGCTTGAGCTGGCCCTTCTGCGCCGGCCCCTCAGCCTGGAACAACAGCGCCACCGTGCCATCGATGACTTCGCCATGCAGCTTCGGCTCGTTGTTGAACCACACCAGCAAACCGCCGTCAGTCATCTCGATCTGCTGCAACACTGTCGGATCCGGCGTGGTCAGGCGGCCAATCATCAAGCCGATCATCACGCCGACAATCGCCAGCGAAGCGATCACACGCGGGAATAGTTTCGAACGGTTGTCCACAGGCGGCGTAGAATGCCGCTCATCTTTACCTTCGGAGCCGTGCATGTTTCACGTCATCCTTTTTCAACCAGAAATTCCGCCGAATACCGGCAACGTTATCAGGCTGTGCGCCAACAGCGGCTGCCACCTGCATTTGATCGAACCGCTGGGCTTCGAGATGGACGACAAGCGCTTGCGCCGTGCCGGTCTCGATTACCACGAATATGCCACTCTGCAACGTCACGCCGATCTCGCCAGTTGCCTGGCAAGCATCGGTAACCCTCGGGTGTTTGCGTTCACCACCAAGGGCTCGCGACCGTTTCATGATGCGGCGTTTGTCCCGGGCGATGCGTTCATTTTCGGCCCGGAAAGCCGTGGCTTGCCGCCGGAAGTGCTCGACGCCCTGCCCGCTGAACAGCGCCTGCGCCTGCCCATGCGTGAAGGCTGCCGCAGCCTGAACCTGTCCAACACCGTCGCGGTCGCCGTGTACGAAGCCTGGCGCCAGAACGACTTCAAATAACTACACACCTGATCGTTCCCACGCTCTGCGTGGGAATGCAGCCCGTGACGCTCCGCGTCACTGGACGCGGAGCGTCCCCAGAGGCATTCCCACGCGGAGCGTGGGAACGATCAGCCAAGAAAAAAGCGCCTGTTACGGCGCTTTTTTCGTTGTAGCCAGGACCGTTTATTGAACGGTTGGCGTCTCGCCGCTTTCCTGCATGCGCTGCAATTCTTGCGCGTACAGGGCGTCGAAGTTCACCGGCGCCAGCATCAGCGCTGGGAACGAACCGCGGGTCACCAGGCTGTCCAGGGTTTCGCGTGCGTACGGGAACAGGATGTTCGGGCAGAACGCACCCAGGGTGTGGCTCATCGAAGCCGCGTCGAGGTTTTTAATCAGGAAGATACCGGCCTGTTGCACTTCAGCGATGAAGGCCACTTCGTCACCGTTTTTCACGGTCACGGACAGGGTCAGTACGACTTCGTAGAAATCGCCTTCGAGTTCTTTCTGGCGAGTGTTCAGATCCAGACCAACGGTCGGATCCCACTGCTGACGGAAGATCGCCGGGCTTTTCGGGGCTTCGAAGGACAGGTCGCGAACGTAGATGCGCTGCAAGGAGAATTGCGGTGCGGTTTCTTCTTCGCTGGCTGCAGTGTTCTGTTGGTCAGTCATCTCAGATCCTTTCTGATCTTGGGTCTTTTAGGGAGTGCTGTACGTGGGTGCAGCCGTTCAGGCCTTGAGCAGCGCGTCGAGCTTGCCGGCGCGCTCCAGGGCATACAAATCGTCACAACCGCCGATGTGCTTGCTGCCGATCCAGATCTGCGGCACGGACGTGCGTCCGGCTTTCTGGGCCATTTCGGCGCGCACCTGCGGCTTGCCATCGACCTTGATCTCTTTGAACGCCACGCCTTTGTTCTCGAGCAGGTACTTGGCTCGCGAGCAATAAGGGCAGTAATCGCTGGAGTAGACGATGACTTCGCTCATATCACTTCACCAGCGGCAGGTTGTCGCCTTTCCAGCTGGAGATCCCGCCGGACAGCTTGGCGGCGGTGAAGCCGGATTTCATCAGCTCGCGGGCGTGGGTGCCGGCGGTCTGGCCCAGGGCGTCGACCAGAATAATGGTCTTGGCCTTGTGCTTTTCCAGCTCGGCGGTGCGCGCAGCCAGTTTGTCCTGGGGAATGTTGATCGCGCCAACGATGTGGCCGGCAGCGAAATCCTTGGCCGGACGGATGTCCACCACTACTCCTGCGTCTTTGTTGACCAGTGCAGTCAGCTCACCGGTGCTCAGGCTTTTACCGCCGCCCTGCATCGTGTGCGCCAGCAGCAGAGCCAGCAGTACGACGAAGATACCGACAAGAATGTAGTGGTTAGTGGCAAATTCAATCAGGTGAGCAACCATCGAAGGAGGTTCCAGGGCGTTAAAATGTCGGCCAGTATACACAGCCACTATGGTCGGCCAAACCCCGTCCGGCGGTGACGCGGTCGGAACTTAGCTTTAAACTCCAACTCCCTTTTCCATCGCCCTCTTCTTTATTAGCCACGAGTGGATTCCATGACTACCACGCCTAAACCTTTGGTCCTGATGATTCTCGACGGCTTCGGTCACAGCGAAAGCCCCGAATCCAACGCCGTTTTTGCGGCGAAGAAGCCCGTCCTTGATCGCCTGTGGGCCACCGTGCCGAACGGCTTGATCTCGGGCAGCGGCATGGACGTCGGTCTGCCGGACGGCCAGATGGGCAACTCCGAAGTCGGCCACATGAACCTCGGCGCCGGCCGCGTGGTGTATCAGGACTTCACCCGCGTGACCAAGTCGATCCGCGACGGCGAATTTTTCGAGAACCCGACCATCTGCGCCGCTGTGGATAAAGCCGTGGCCGCCGGTAAAGCCGTGCACTTCATGGGTCTGCTCTCCGATGGCGGCGTGCACAGCCATCAAGATCACCTGATCGCCATGGCCGAACTGGCCTTCAAGCGCGGCGCTGAAAAAATCTACCTGCACGCTTTCCTTGATGGCCGCGATACGCCGCCGAAAAGCGCTGCCTCGTCGATCGAATTGCTCGATGCAACCTTCCAGGCACTGGGCAAGGGCCGCATCGCCAGCATTATCGGCCGTTACTTCGCAATGGATCGTGACAACCGCTGGGATCGCGTCGCTCAGGCCTACAACCTGATCGTCGACGGCAACAGCGAATTCAACGCCGCCACCGCGCAGGAAGGTCTGGACGCTGCTTATGCGCGTGGCGAGAGCGACGAATTCGTCAAAGCCACGACCATCGGTGTGCCGGTAAAAGTCGAAGACGGCGACGCTGTGGTGTTCATGAATTTCCGCGCCGACCGCGCCCGCGAGCTGACCCGCGTCTTCGTCGAAGACGATTTCAAGGATTTCGAGCGCGCGCGCCAGCCGAAACTGGCCGGGTTCGTCATGCTGACCCAATACGCGGCAAGCATTCCGGCACCGTCGGCGTTCGCGGCGGGCAGCCTGGAAAACGTCCTGGGCGATTACTTGGCGAAAAACGGCAAAACCCAACTGCGTATCGCTGAAACCGAGAAATACGCGCACGTGACCTTCTTCTTCTCCGGCGGTCGTGAAGAACCGTTCCCGGGCGAAGAACGCATCCTGATCCCGTCGCCGAAAGTCGCCACTTACGACTTGCAGCCGGAAATGAGCGCGCCTGAGGTGACCGACCGCATCGTCGAGGCCATCGAAAACCAGCGCTTCGACGTGATCGTGGTCAATTACGCCAACGGCGACATGGTCGGTCACAGCGGTGTGTTCGACGCGGCAGTGAAAGCGGTTGAATGCCTCGACACCTGCGTCGGTCGCATCGTTGAAGCCCTGGAAAAGGTCGGCGGCGAAGCGCTGATCACCGCTGACCACGGCAACGTCGAAAAAATGGCCGATGAAGAAACCCACCAGGCACACACCGCGCACACTACTGAGCCGGTGCCGTTCATTTATGTCGGCAAGCGCGACCTCAAGGTCCGTGAAGGCGGCGTGCTGGCGGATGTGGCGCCGACCATGCTGAAACTGTTGGGTCTGGAAAAACCTGCGGAAATGACCGGCACCTCTATCCTGGTCTGACCCCAATCGCCAAAACACCGCAAAACCCTGTGGGAGCTGGCTTGCCAGCGATAGCAATCTGACAGCCAACATCTATGTTGAATGTGCAGACGCCATCGCTGGCAAGCCAGCTCCCACAGTGGTTTATGGAGTTTTCGAAATGGAATTCGGTGTATTGCTTGGTCCAGTTATCACACAGCCCCAATTGGGCGTTTTTTTTGCAGCCTCGGGCGGGCATACTAGGCCGTCCCTTACCCTGGTGCCGCCCGCCTCTATGCTCCGCGTCCTGATCGCCCTCGCTCTGACCTGCCTGCTCCAACCGGCCTTCGCTGACGAGCGCGCGCAAACCCAACAACAGTTGGACGCCACGCGTCAGGACATTGCCGAGCTGAAAAAACTGCTGAGCAAGGTCCAGGAAGAAAAATCCGGCGTGCAGAAAGAGCTCAAGGGCACTGAAACCGAGCTGGGCAAGCTGCAGAAACAGGTCGATGCGCTGCAGAAAGAGCTGCAGAAAAGCGAATCCGAGCTGCAGCGACTCGATGCAGAGAAAAAAAAACTTCAGAGCGCGCGCACTGAACAGCAGCGACTGATCGCCATTCAGGCCCGTGCGGCTTATCAGAACGGTCGGCAGGAATACCTCAAGCTGCTGCTCAACCAGCAGAATCCAGAGAAATTCGCCCGCACCCTCACCTATTACGATTACCTGAGCCAGGCCCGCCTGGAGCAGTTGAAGAACTTCAACGAAACCCTGCGCCAACTGGCCAATGTCGAAAAAGACATCGCCGCCCAGCAAGCGCAATTGCTGGTGCAGAAAAGCACCCTCGATAGTCAGCGCGACGAACTGGAAAATGTTCGCAAGGAACGCCAGCAAGTCCTCGCCAAGCTCAACGATGACGTGAAGGCCCGCGATCAGAAACTCGCCGCCCGCGAGCAGGATCAGGCAGACCTGTCTAAAGTCCTTAAAACCATTGAGGAAACCTTGGCTCGCCAGGCTCGTGAGGCAGAAGAAGCGCGGCAGAAAGCGCTGATCGCCCAGCAGGAAGCGGAAAAAAAGCGTTTGCGTGAGGCGCAAGCTGAAAACAGCGACGCCCCACGAAAACCCGCCAGATCCACTCCCGGCGCGCTGGTTTCCAGCAGCGGCGAGACCTTCGGTGGCGCTTTTGCTGCAACCCGGGGAAAACTTCCTTGGCCGGTTGATGGTCGACTATTGGCGCGCTTCGGTGAAAGCCGTGGCGACGACGCCCGGACCAAGTGGGACGGTGTGATGATCAGCGCCTCCGCCGGCAGCCAGGTACATGCCGTGCATGGTGGTCGCGTGGTGTTCGCCGACTGGTTGCGCGGCGCCGGACTGCTGGTGATCCTTGATCACGGCAATGGTTTTCTGAGTCTTTACGGTCACAACCAGACGCTGCTCAAGTCGGCTGGGGACGTGGTTAAAGCCGGTGAGTCGATTTCCA
This sequence comes from Pseudomonas sp. PB103, assembly GCF_009764635.1. NCBI lineage: Bacteria > Pseudomonadati > Pseudomonadota > Gammaproteobacteria > Pseudomonadales > Pseudomonadaceae > Pseudomonas > Pseudomonas sp. PB103. The sequence goes on from NZ_RWIL01000048.1 coordinate 19,958, forward strand.
CTGTCGGTAACAGTGGCGGTCAGGACACACCAGCGCTGTATTTCGCAATTCGTCAGCAGGGTCACCCGAGTGATCCGGCGCAATGGTGCCGTGCGCAAGGATAAGCGCACCGCCTAATTCAGGAGTTCGTTCGACATGCTGCATTTGTCCCGCCTTACCTCGCTGGCCCTGACGATCGCTCTGGTGATCGGCGCGCCTCTGGCGTTTGCCGCGCAACCAGCCCCGGCCGTCGCTCCGGCAGGTACAGCCGCGACCTCCAAGGCGCCGCTGCCGCTGGAAGAGTTGCGCACCTTTGCCGAGGTCATGGACCGGATCAAAGCCGCTTACGTCGAGCCGGTGGACGACAAGACCCTGCTGGAAAACGCCATCAAGGGCATGCTCAGCAACCTTGATCCGCACTCGGCCTACCTCGGCCCGGAAGACTTCACCGAACTGCAGGAAAGCACCAGCGGTGAATTCGGCGGCCTGGGCATTGAAGTCGGCGCCGAAGACGGTTTCATCAAAGTGGTCTCGCCAATCGATGACACCCCGGCGTCGAAGGCCGGTATTCAGGCCGGCGACTTCATCGTCAAGATCAACGGTGCGCCAACGCGCGGCCAGACCATGACCGAAGCCGTCGACAAGATGCGCGGCAAGATCGGCCAGAAAATCACCCTGACCCTGGTGCGCGACGGCGGCACGCCGTTCGACGTGACCCTCGCTCGTGCGGTGATTCAGGTGAAGAGCGTCAAGGCGCAACTGCTGGAATCGGGCTACGGCTACATCCGTATCACCCAGTTCCAGGTCAAGACCGGTGAAGAAGTTTCCAAAGCCCTGGCCAAGCTGCGCAAGGACAACGGCAAGAAGCTCAACGGCGTGATCCTCGACCTGCGCAACAACCCGGGCGGCGTATTGCAGGCGGCGGTGGAAGTGGTCGACCACTTCATCACCAAAGGCCTGATCGTCTACACCAAGGGCCGGATCGCCAACTCCGAACTGCGCTTCTCGGCCACCGGCAAAGACGAAAGCGAAGCGGTGCCAATGGTGGTGTTGATCAACGGTGGCAGCGCCTCGGCCTCGGAAATCGTCGCCGGTGCCCTGCAGGATCAGAAACGCGCCGTGGTCATGGGCACCACCAGCTTCGGCAAAGGCTCGGTACAAACCGTGTTGCCGCTGAACAACGACCGCGCGCTGAAGATCACCACGGCGCTGTACTTCACGCCGAATGGCCGCTCGATTCAGGCGCAAGGCATTGTTCCGGACATCGAAGTGCGCAAGGCCAAGATCACCAACGAGGCCGACAGCGACTACTTCAAGGAAGCCGACCTGCAAGGTCACTTGGGCAATGGCAACGGCGGCGCCGACAAACCGACCGGTTCCGGCGGCAAGGCCAAAGCGATGCCGCAGGATGACGATTACCAACTGGCCCAGGCCCTGAGCCTGCTCAAAGGCCTGAGCATTACGTCCGGCCGTTGAGGATGTTTTTGCGTTTCGTCTTCGTTCTGCTGTGCTGTCTGGCGGGTGCTGCTCACGCAGAGCCCGTCAGCTCAAAGCCACACAAAGCCTACCTGACACTGATCATCGACGACCTGGGGCAGAACCTGCCCCGGGATCGCCGCGTGCTGGCCCTGCCCGGCCCGGTTACCACGGCGATCATGCCCGACACCCCGCACGCCACCGAATTTGCCCGCGAGGCTCACCGCGCCGGCAAGATCGTCATCCTGCACATGCCGATGGACCCGGCCACCGGGCCGTACGCCTGGCACCCGGAACTGCCGATCGAAGAGCTGGAAAAGCGCCTCGACGCTGCGTTCAAAATGGTCCCCTACACCGCTGGCATCAATAACCACATGGGCAGCCGCATGACTGCGCAACCGGTGGCGATGGCGTGGCTGATGGCCGAGTTGCAGCGCCGGCACAAGTTCTTCGTCGACAGCCGCACCAGTGCGCAGACCGTTGCTGCGCAGCAAGCACAGAAGATCGATCTGGCGAGTGTTTCGCGCGACGTGTTTCTCGATGATGAGCGAACTGAGGCGGCGATTTCCACGCAGTTGCAGACGGCGATCAGCCTGGCGCACAAGCAGGGTTCGGCGGTGATGATCGGCCATCCGTATCCGCAGACACTGGCGGTGCTGGAGCGCGAATTGCCGAAGCTGAAGGCTCAGGGCGTTGAGTGGATTGATATTCGGCAGATGATCAGCGTGCGCAGTAACAAGGCCACGGCGGCTCACGGCAAGGATGGCGTTTACCGCTGAAAAGATCGCAGCCTGCGGCAGCTCCTACATTGGCAATGCATTCCCCTGTAGGAGCTGCCGAAGGCTCCGATCTTTTAACAAGCGCTACAAATACCGCCCCATAATCTCGTCCACCACACCATCCTTGCGCATCTGATCCAGCGCAGCCTGGAGCTTCTTCACCGTCTCTTCCGGCACGTCTTTATTCAGCGCCAGATACAGCTCGGCGCTGTTGAAACGCAGCACCGTCTTCAGCCCCGTCACCCCATCCTGCCGTGCCAGATAGCGCCCGGCCGGGTCGCCCGTGGCCCACAAATCAATCTGCCCGTTGACCAGCTTCTTGGCGTTGTCCTGATCGCGCAACACCACCACAGGTTTCAAACCTTGCTTGGTCAGCGTCTCGGCAATCGCATCGCCCTTGTAGGCGCCGATCTTGTACTTGCGCGCGTCATTGAGGGTTTCGAGGGTGATCTTGCTGTCAGCTTTGGCCAACAGGATCCAGTCGTCCGGGCCGATCGGGCCGACCCATTTGAAGAGCTTTTCGCGATCCGGCAGGCGCGCCATCACAAAGGCACCGTAGCCAGGATTTTCCAGAGCGAGCTTGTACACGCGCTCCCAAGGGAAACGCAGGGTCAGGCTGTAGGTGACGCCGGCACGCTGGAACATTTCGCGAACGATGTCGGTGGCGATGCCGTTGATGTTTTCGCCTTGGGCGAAATTTTTGCCGTTCTTCGCCATGTTGTACGGCGGGAAGTTTTCGGTGAGGAGCACCAGATCGGTGTCGGGACTGGTTTCGGCGCGGGCCGAGTTGACGAGCAACATCGAGGCGCTGGCGAGAACTAGAAGCAGGCGTTTGATCATGTCGGGCTACCGAAATCCATGGCGTGCCCAAGAGTGCCTTGGGTGCGCCATGGTGTCCACTGGCCTGTATCGATTTTGACGCTTAACGCATCGTGATGCCGCGTTTGGCCATGTAGGCCTTGGCTTCCTGCACGGTGTATTCGCCGAAGTGGAAAATACTCGCCGCCAGCACAGCACTGGCGTGGCCTTCGAGGATGCCGTCGGCCAGATGCTGCAAGTTGCCAACGCCACCGGAAGCGATCACCGGAATACCCAGCGCATCGCTGATCGCGCGGGTCACGCCAAGGTCGAAGCCGTTTTTCATGCCGTCCTGATCCATGCTGGTCAGCAGGATTTCGCCGGCACCGAGACATTCCATTTTCTTCGCCCACTCGACCGCATCGAGGCCGGTTGGCTTGCGTCCGCCGTGGGTGAAGATTTCCCAGCGCGGGGTTTCGCCCGGGCCGGAAACTTTCTTCGCGTCGATGGCGACGACAATGCACTGCGAGCCGAAATGCTGCGCCGCTTCACCGACGAATTCCGGATTGAACACGGCAGCGGTGTTGATCGATACCTTGTCCGCGCCGGCATTCAGCAGGTTGCGGATGTCCTGCACGGTACGCACGCCACCGCCGACGGTCAGCGGAATAAACACCTGGCTGGCCATGCGCTCGACGGTATGCAGCGTAGTGTCGCGACCATCGACGCTGGCGGTGATGTCGAGAAAAGTAATCTCGTCGGCACCCTGCTCGTCATAGCGACGGGCGATTTCCACCGGGTCACCGGCGTCGCGGATGTTCTCGAACTTCACACCTTTGACGACCCGACCGTTGTCCACGTCCAGGCAAGGGATGATGCGCTTGGCTAACGCCATGGGCTTAATCTCCGATTAAGAGTTGCAAGCTTCAAACTTCAAGCTGCAAGAAAGAGCGGACGCGGTCGCGCTTCTAACTTGCAGCTCGCAGCTTACAGCTTGGAGCTGGTCGCGTAGCTATCGCAGAAAGCCTGGGCTTCTGCCACATCCAGCGTGCCCTCATAAATCGCGCGACCCGTGATTGCGCCGATGATGCCCGGCGCCTTGGCGTCGAGCAGCGACTTGATGTCACCGAGATTGTGGATGCCGCCGGATGCGATCACCGGGATCTTGGTAGCGGCAGCCAACGCAGCGGTGAAGGGCACGTTGCAGCCCTGCATCATGCCGTCTTTGGCGATGTCCGTATAAACGATCGAGGAGACGCCGTCGGCTTCAAACTGCTTGGCCAGGTCGATGACCTGCACGGTGCTGATTTCCGCCCAGCCATCGGTGGCGACGAAGCCGTCTTTGGCGTCCAGACCAACAATGATCTTGCCTGGGAACGCGCGGCAGGCTTCAGCGACGAATGCAGGATCTTTCACGGCTTTGGTGCCGATGATCACGTAGCTGACGCCAGCCTTGACGTAATGCTCGATGGTTTCCAGCGAACGGATGCCGCCACCGATCTGGATCGGCAGGGACGGGTAGCGCTTGGCGATCGCGGTGACCACTTCGCCGTTGACTGGCTGGCCTTCGAACGCGCCGTTCAGATCGACCAGATGCAGACGGCGGCAACCGCCCTCCACCCACTTGGCAGCCATGCTCACCGGGTCATCGGAGAACACTGTGGAATCTTCCATGCGGCCCTGGCGCAGACGTACGCAGGCACCGTCTTTAAGATCGATAGCGGGAATAATCAGCATGCTTTTTCCTTCGTCAAAAGAGCGGCAAGCTGCAAGCGACTAGCTGCGAGCATGCGGTGTACCAGTTCTTGCAGCTTGAAGCTTGCGGCTTGCAGCTGCTCCTAATTTTTTTCGAGCGCCCACAGGTCGCTTTCGATGCTTTCAAACCGCTCTTTGAGGTGGGTCTGCACATCGAAAATCGCCCTGTTGTAATAGTGCGGAGCAATTTCGCGGGTAAACAGCTCAAGAATTTCCGCCGCTTCGAACGACCCCAGGTCCAATTCGAAACGATCTTCCATGAACCGCTGAATCTTGCGATTGGCGTCGCTCTCCTGCTCGGCAGTGAGGGTCAGGATCGGCGGTTTGGATTTCTTGGCAGCCATTTACCAGCGACCGTCCCACGCGGCGAAGTTCTGCAGCAACTGCAGGCCATGGGTATGGCTTTTCTCCGGGTGGAACTGCACGGCGAAGCGCGAGCCATCGGCCAGCGCCGCAGCGAAATCGACACCGTAATGACCGCCACCGACCACCTGCCGCGCATTGGCGGCAGCGATGTAGTAGCTGTGCACGAAGTAGAATCGCGCCATGTCCGGAATGTCATGCCACAACGGGTGACTGACCTTCTGCTTCACCTCGTTCCAGCCCATGTGCGGGACTTTCAGGTGCTCGCCGTCTTCATGCAGGTCTTTGCCGAAGAACTTCACCGCGCCCGGGAACAGGCCGATGCAGTCGACGCCATCGTTCTCTTCGCTGGTGTCGAGCAAGGCTTGCATGCCGACACAGATGCCGAGGAACGGACGATCCTGGCTGACTTCGCGCACCAGCGAGTCGAAACCGAGGCGACGGATCTCCGCCATGCAATCGCGAATCGCGCCAACACCGGGGAACACCACGCGGTCAGCTTCACGAATCACCGCCGCATCGCTGGTGATCAGCACTTTACCGGCGCCGACGTGCTCGAGGGCCTTGGCCACCGAGTGCAGGTTGCCCATGCCGTAATCGATTACTGCAACCGTCTGCATTACAGAACGCCTTTGGTCGATGGCATTTGCCCGGCCATGCGCTCATCCAGCTCGACGGCCATGCGCAATGCGCGGCCGAAAGCCTTGAACACGGTTTCGATCTGGTGGTGCGTGTTGGTGCCGCGCAGGTTGTCGATGTGCAGGCTGACCAGCGCATGGTTGACGAAGCCCTGGAAGAATTCCTGGAACAGGTCAACGTCGAAACCGCCAACGGTGGCGCGGGTGTACGGCACGTGCATCTGCAGGCCTGGACGACCGGAGAAGTCGATCACCACGCGCGACAGCGCTTCATCGAGCGGCACGTAGGCATGACCGTAGCGACGGATGCCTTTTTTATCGCCAATGGCTTTGGCAAATGCCTGGCCGAGGGTGATACCGACGTCTTCCACCGTATGGTGGTCGTCGATATGCAGATCGCCCTTGCATTCAATATCCAGGTCGATCAACCCGTGACGGGCGATCTGATCCAGCATGTGCTCAAGAAAAGGAACACCGATATCGAATCGGGCCTTTCCGGTGCCATCAAGGTTGATCGAGGCTTTGATCTGGGTTTCCAGAGTGTCGCGCTCGACAGAAGCCTTACGTTCGGCCATCACCAGCTCCGCAAAATCATTGGGCGAAAAAGGCAGCCATTATAGGCACGCGGGGCCGAAACAGAAACACGAGAGGTGAGATGGCTGACGGATAGAACCCCCGGCTGTCGCGGGTAGACATGTCCATACAAGCCATTACAGGAGCGCAAAAACAACTGTAGGAGTGAGCCTGCTCGCGATGAGGGCCTCACAGTCAACATTTCTGTGACTGTCAGACCGCTATCGCGAGCAGGCTCACTCCTACAGGGGTACTGCGTTTTTACTTAGTGAAACAGTACCGCCGTTTTCTGCAGGGTCACCCACACACCCCACGCCAACGGAATACCCACCGCCAGCCACGCAGCAATCGCCAACGGCTTGCTGCCCGGCGCGGCTTTCCACTCCAGAACGGTGCTGGCGTCAGCACCTTTGTCGTGGCCCAGCGCTTGTTCGGCCGCCAGTTCAGCGTCGGTCATGAAGTATTTGTCGGCCACCGGACGTACCAGCAGGTTGCACAGGAAGCCCAGCACCAGCAGGCCGGCGAGGATGTACAAGGTGATGTCGTAAGCCGCCGCGCGTTCAACGCCGATGCTCAACTGATATTCACGCAGGTAGTTCACCAACACCGGACCGAGCACGCCCGCCGCCGCCCAGGCAGTCAAAAGACGACCGTGGATCGCGCCAACCATCTGTGTACCGAACAGGTCGGCCAGATACGCCGGAACCGTGGCGAAACCGCCGCCGTACATCGACAGAATGATGCAGAACGCCGCCACGAACAGCGCAACGTTGCCCAAGTGACCGAGGTTCGGGATCAGCGCGTACAGGGCAAAACCCAGGGCGAAGAACACGAAGTAGGTGTTTTTGCGGCCCAGGTAGTCCGAGAACGAGGCCCAGAAGAATCGCCCACCGATGTTGAACAGGCTGAGCAACCCGGTGAAACCGGCAGCGATCGCCGCGATCGAAGCCAACTGACCGGCATCAAGCTGACCAAACGGCACATCAACACCCAGCAGTTTGCCGCCGAACACTTCCTGCAGCAGTGGCGAAGCCATGCCGAGGATGCCGATACCGGCAGAAACGTTCAGGCACAGCACCAGCCAAACGAGACGGAATTGCGGGGTTTTCCACGCCACATTCACGTGCACGTGACGGTGCGTGATCATCGAGTTGGAGGCTTTTTTCGCCGGAGCGGTCCAGCCTTCAGGTTTCCAGCCGGTTGGCGGCACGCGGTAAGCGAGGGCGCCACCGATCATGAACACGAAGTAGATCGCCGCCATGGCCACGAAGCTCTGCCAGACGCCAACGCCTTCAGCCGAGCCGAAGTGGCTCATCAGCGCGGTCGCCAACGGTGCACCGACCATCGCGCCGCCACCGAAACCCATGATCGCCATGCCGGTCGCCATGCCGCGCTTGTCCGGGAACCACTTGATCAGGGTCGACACCGGCGAAATGTAGCCCAGACCGAGACCGATACCGCCGATCACGCCCGAGCCGATCCACATCAGCCAGATCTGGTGGGTATAAATACCCAGCGCCGAGATCAGCAGACCGCCGCACCAGCACAGTGCCGATACAACGCCAGCCTTGCGTGGCCCTGCGTGTTCCAGCCAGCCACCCCAGATCGCTGCCGAGCAGCCGAGGAAGATGAAGAACAGCGTGTAGATCCAGCCAAGCATGGAGATCGGCCAGTCGCATTGCGACGAAAACACTTGTGCGATGAAGCTCATGTCCGGCGCGCAAGCCACCGGAGCGGTTACGCCCAGCGCCTTGGACAGCGGCAACCAGAACACCGAGAAGCCATAGGCCATGCCGATGCACAGGTGGATGGCCAGAGCGGCCGGTGGTACCAGCCACCGGTTGAAACCGGGCTTGGCGATGATGCGTTCCTTGGACAGGAACGCAGGCTGGGCGGCGCTGAGGCCGTCCGCCGTGATGCTCGTGCTCATTGTGTATCCCCCAATTATTAGTATGGTTCGCCAGCCACTGTTCACCCTCGGCCTTATGCACGCAGGCATGACCGTTTTTTAAGGTGAAGCTCCTTGAAGGCGCGACGTTAAGTCGCAGAAGGGCGGACGAACGGGCGAAGGTTACCATTTGCAGGTGACAGAAAAACCAAACTGATATCACCTTTTTCATGTCATCTGATCTCCATCCCTGTAGGAGCTGCGGAACGCTGCGATCTATTGATCTGGTTTTTTCGAAACAAAATCAAAAGATCGCAGCGTTCCGCAGCTCCTACACGGGGCGATTTTTGCCGAGCGGCTGGTGAACCAAGCGCAGTAAATGGCGTCGCAAGCGGGGGCGGAACTGCGCCTGCTGGCGCCTGCCGGGCATCTTCCAGCTCCGGCCATCGCCGCGAAGTTGCACGTGCCATTCGAGGTACTGGCAACATGACGCCACACCGAACCGGGCATTTGCAGCGCTATACTCCCCGGCTAAATTACGAATTCGACTAATTACAAGGACTCGCCCATGAAAGCGTTCGGCAAAATCCTGGGTCTGGTACTTCTCGGGCTGTTGCTGATCATTGTGGCGGCAGGTTTTGCCCTGACCCACCTCTTCGATCCCAACGATTACAAAGACGAGATCCGCCAGATAGCCCGCGACAAGGCCCACATCGAGCTGACGCTCAATGGCGATATCGGCTGGAGCCTGTTCCCGTGGCTCGGCCTGGAATTGCACGAGGCCAGCGTCGCCACACTGGTCAAGCCGACCGAACCGTTTGCCGATTTGCAGATGCTCGGCCTTTCCGTGCGCGTGCTGCCGCTGCTGCGCCGCGAAGTGCAGATGAGCGACGTGCGTGTCGAAGGCCTGAACCTGCGCCTGAACCGCGACAAGGACGGCCATGGCAACTGGGAAGACATCGGCAAGGTGCCCGCTCCGGCCGGGGCAACGCCACCAGCGGCGCCTGCGGGCCAACCGGCGAGCGAAACCACCGCTGCCGTGGAAAAACCGCCACAGCCAATCCGCCTCGACATCGACAGCCTGACAGTCAACAACGCCCGCGTTGAATACAACGACGAGAAGACAGGCAAGCAGTTCAGCGCCGAGAGCATTCAGTTGAGCACCGGCCCTGTACACGATTCGACCAATATCCCGGTGAAAGCCACCGCGTTCCTCGGCACCAATCAGCCGGTGCTGCGCGTGCGCACCGAGCTCACTGGCGAGTTGCGCATCGAGCGCGCCCTGCAACGCTACAAGTTGGAAGACATGAAGCTGTCCGGCGAACTGGCTGGCGACCCGCTGCAAGGCAAGACCATGACCTTCGCAGCCCAAGGGCAGCTGTTGCTGGATAAAGCGGCGAACGTCGCCGAATGGACCGGCATCAAGATCTCCGCCAACCAGTTGCGCGCCTTGGGTGAACTGAAAGCCAACGACCTCGACAAAACCCCACAGATCAGCGGCGGCCTCTCCATCGCCCAGTTCGATCTGGCGAAGTTCGTCGACAGCATCGGCCAGAAACTTCCGGCCATGGCCGAGGGCAGCCTGAGCAAAGTCGAACTGGTCAGCCGTGTGGCGGCCACGCCAACCAGCGTCGCTTTCGACAACATCAATCTGAAACTCGACGACAGTAGCTTCAGCGGCCGCATCGCCGTCGAAGACTTCGCCAAACAATCGCTGCGCGCCGTGCTCAAGGCTGACACGTTCAACGTCGACCGCTACCTGCCACCGAAATCGGAAAAAGCCACGAACGCTACGCAAGTACGCCAGGCCGAAGTGGCCAGCACCGAAGCCGATGCGATGGCCGGCGCCGGCTCCACACCGCTGCCGGACAAGCCGAGCAAAACCGCCTGGAGCACCGAGCGCCTGCTGCCGGTTGAACGCCTGGCCAAACTTGACGTCGATGCCGACCTGACCTTCGGCCAGTTGACCCTCGACAAACTGCCGATTCAGAACGCCGCACTTAAAGCCACCGGCCAAGGCGGCTTGCTGACCCTGACCAACCTGAGCGGTGAGCTGTACAACGGCGGTTTCGAGGCCAAAGGCACCCTCGACGTGCGCCCAAGCGCACTGGTGCTGAATTTGCAGACCAGACTCAACCGCGTGCCTGCGGAAAAAATCCTCGAAAGCCAAGGCAAAAACCCGCCGGTCAAAGGCCTGGTGACCCTCACCAGCAACGTGACCAGCAGCGGCAATAGCCAGCAAGCGCTGATCGACACCCTCAACGGCAACGCCAGTTTCGTGATCAACAACGGCGTGCTGCTCAACGCCAACCTTGAACAGCAACTGTGCAAAGGCATCGCCACGCTCAACCGCAAAACCCTCAGCGGCGAGCCACGCGGCAAAGACACGCCATTCCAGGAGCTGAAAGGCAACCTGACTTTCCGCAACGGCATCGCCAGCAACCCGGACCTGAAAGTGCGCATCCCTGGCATGACCGTCAACGGTGACGGCGACATCGACCTGCGCGTGCTCGGCATGGACTATCGCGTCGGCATCATCGTCGAAGGCGACACCAGCTCCATGCCGGATCCGGCCTGCCAGGTCGGCGATAAGTTCGTCGGCATCGAGTGGCCACTGCGCTGCCGTGGCCCGCTGGAACTCGGCGCCAAGGCCTGCCGTATCGACAATGAGCGTCTCGGCCAGGTCGCCACCAAAATTGCCGGCGACAAGCTCAGCGAGAAGATCGACGAAAAACTGGGCGACAAGGTCAGCCCGGAATTGAAAAACGCATTGAAGGGGCTGTTCAAGCGATGAGAGCGGAGCAGTTTTCCACGGCGGTGCTGGAGTGGTTCGACCGCCATGGCCGCCATGATTTGCCTTGGCAACAGGACATCAATCCGTATCGGGTGTGGGTGTCGGAGATCATGTTGCAGCAGACCCAGGTCAGCACCGTGCTGAATTACTTCGACCGCTTCATGGTCGCGCTGCCGACGGTCGAAGCGCTGGCCGCAGCGCCAGAAGACGAAGTGCTGCACCTGTGGACGGGGCTGGGTTACTACACCCGCGCGCGCAATTTGCAGAAGACCGCGAAGATCGTCGTCAGCCAGTACGACGGCGAGTTTCCGCGTGACGTTGAAAAGCTTACCGATCTGCCGGGCATCGGCCTGTCCACTGCCGGCGCGATCGCGAGCATCAGCATGGGTCTGCGCGCGCCGATCCTCGACGGCAACGTCAAACGCGTGCTGGCGCGCTTTACTGCGCAAGAGGGCTACCCCGGCGAGCCGAAGGTCGCCAAACAGCTCTGGGCCAACGCTGAGCGCTTTACGCCACACGATCGGGTCAACGCCTACACCCAGGCGATGATGGATCTCGGCGCCACACTCTGCACGCGCAGCAAGCCGAGTTGCCTGCTGTGTCCGCTGGAGCGCGGTTGCGAAGCGCACATGCTTGGCCTCGAAACCCGCTACCCGATCCCCAAGCCGCGTAAAGCCATCCCGCAGAAGCGCACGCTGATGCCGATGCTTGCCAACGGCGACGGCGCGATTCTGCTCTACCGTCGCCCCTCGAGCGGTTTGTGGGGCGGCTTGTGGAGCCTGCCGGAACTCGACGACCTCGACGACCTGCAACACCTCGCCGATCAGCACGCGCTGACCATGGGCGAGCAGCAGGCACTGCCGAGCCTTGTCCACACATTCAGCCATTTCCAGCTGTCCATCGAACCCTGGCTGGTTCAGGTGCAGGAGGCCGCCCATCACGTGGCCGAGGCCGACTGGCTCTGGTATAACCTCGCCACCCCGCCGCGCCTGGGCCTCGCCGCCCCGGTCAAAACCTTGCTCGAACGCGCGGCCGCCGTCTTGAATGCAGGAGAGTCGCCATGACCCGCACCGTAATGTGCCGCAAATACAAAGAACAACTGCCCGCCCTGGAACGCGCCCCTTTCCCGGGCGCCAAAGGTCAGGATATTTTTGACCACGTCTCGGCCAAGGCCTGGGCCGACTGGCAGAAACACCAGACCCTGCTGATCAACGAAAAGCGTTTGAACATGATGAACGCCGAAGACCGCAAATATCTTCAGGGCGAAATGGACAAGTACTTCTCCGGCGAGGAATACGCTCAAGCCGAAGGCTACGTTCCACCTGCAGAGTAAACCCCGGAAATCGGGGGTCGGATCGTAAGCGACGGAATTAATTTAAGAAATTTTAAAAAAGTCGTTGACGTAAATCCGAAAAACCCTTTTAATGCGCCCCGTTGCCCAGATAGCTCAGTCGGTAGAGCAGGGGATTGAAAATCCCCGTGTCGGCGGTTCGATTCCGTCTCTGGGCACCAAATACCGAAAACCCTGAATCGCAAGATTCAGGGTTTTTTTATGCCTGCGATTTGATCAACACTGAATCCGCGCTACTTTGCCCGCCCCTTACGGAAGAGGGTCATCCAGCTGATGAACCAGAAACGAACCCGCGTGCCCCTGCCCCATCCGCCGCCGTATCGCCCGAGCCGCACGACTTACTGGCTGACGATCCTCGCTGCCCTGCTGATTGTTTTCGGCATCGGTGCATCAATCTGGATGCTGGTCGACAGCTGGCTCACAGGCTCCATCACCACCAACAATCGCGGCCCGCGCAGCACCTACACCCTGGCCCTGCAACCGCGGCGATTCTGGGTTGAGTTTGTGTCGCAGAGTATCGGCACGGTGTTTCTGCTGGCGTTTTCTGTGTTCTGCTTGTGGGTCTACCGCAAAGTGCAAGAGCCCGTGCACACACCGAAAAGCAAACGCCGCACAAAGAAAACCTAAAGTGTATTGATGTAATCGACAGGCAGCAGAACCGTGTCCAGCGCGGCGTCTACTGGCAGGGATACAACGGTGATGATCGGACAGACAATCATCATGTAACAGATCACGGCCGCCGGCATGCCACTGCTGCCGCCTCCGCGCACACCCAGCAGGTGGAGGTTGCCATCAACCCCTCGGTAATACTGAGCATCGGACAAACCGTCATTCAAACGGCCGATGAACGTTCCGCAGCCCACCAACTGCAACACCAGGCCTGCTACACAGCCAACACGCAAAATCCCTTTCAAACCGGCGCTTCCTTACATCACAAAACAAGAGGCGCGGGATTGTACCGGCGCCTCAACCTGACAAACACCCATCGCTATTCAGCATCATTCCAGTGGAACACCAGATTGCGCGCAGTGCCGCTGCCAACGTCTGTGACATCGTGCCGTGTTTCGCCGTTACGAGTGGCCACCACCGTGTACTTGCCGGGCGGCAATTTCACGTACAGCAGCGGCCCCGTCTGGCTGAGGGTCAGTACGGTTTGCCCCGGCGACTGTTCAATCGTCACATCGACATCTGCGGTGTACTCATCCTGCGGCCCCACTGCGAACGTCATGTGCAGGTTGTAACCGGTGGCTTGTTGAATGGCCTTCGCCTCATCCTCACCGACCCCACCGGCCAAATAGCTGATGCCGTTCTGTTGTTGCTGCTGAACTTGCACCCCGGCACTGTCGATGGGCTCAAGACTGGCTGCCTGCAACATCACCGGAAACACCAATGCAATCACAGCGGCGACGGGCAGCATGAAGGTTAGAACGCGTTTCATGATGACGACTCCCGGGCTCTGGCAGAGCCCAACCGTTACTCCTTTTAGATTTTGCCGGCGAGAGTGGGTTTCAGATTGATTGGCACTTGGCGGGTGTACGAAATGGACTACAGACCTTTGCCCGTTAAAGCCGTTTGACTCGGCAATGTCCTGCAACACCCACCGCCTCTTCCTGCGGATTTCGTCGCCTCTCCCGACATACCGCAACGGCAACTCTTGGCATGCTTTTGCCTCTGTTCCCAATAACGCGGAAGACCGATGAGCCAGCTAAAACCTGCTGACACGCAAGACCCGAAAATCGATTCATTGCCGGGAGAGCTGGGCGAGTTGATTCGTCAGGCGCGGCAAAAAGTGCTGCGAGCGGTTGATACCATCCAAGTGCAGACCTGCTGGCAGATCGGCCGGCATATCGTCGAGTTTGAACAGCAAGGTGCCCAGCGTGCGGGCTATGGAAAGCAGCTGCTTGCCTTGCTGGCGAAGGATCTGACGGCGCAGTTTGGTAAAGGGTTTGATGATCGTAATCTGCGATACATGCGCAGTTTTTATCAGCTGTTTCCAATTTGGAACGCAGTGCGTTCCGAATTGAGCTGGACCCACTACCGTCGGCTGTTGGGTGTGAACAATGAAAAGGCGCGCCACTGGTACATGGACGAGTGCGCCAACCTGAACTGGTCAAGCCGTGCCCTCGATCGCCAGATCCTGACGCTGTACTACGAGCGGCTCCTCATGAGTCGAGACAAAGCCGACGTGATCGAAGAAGCCACCACCAACATCGAGGCAATGAAGTGCAATCCGCGTGAATTCATTCGTGATCCGGTGATGCTCGAGTTTCTCGGGCTGCCGTCAGCGGGCAAGGTCAGGGAAAGCGGCCTGGAACAAGCCCTCATCGACCACCTGCAGGGCTTTCTGCTCGAACTGGGCAAAGGCTTTTCCTTCGTTGCTCGCCAGCAACGCATCAGCACCGACGGCGTCGATCTGTACATCGATCTGGTGTTCTACAACTACCTGCTCAAATGCTTTGTGATCATCGACCTTAAACGCGGCAAGCTCAGCGCCCGCGATGTCGGGCAGATGGACATGTATGTGCGCATGTACGACGAGCTCATGCGCAGCGAGGGCGACAAGCCGACAGTCGGGATCATCCTCTCTGCCGAGAGCAACGATTCGGTGGCGCGCTACTCAATGCTCAAGGGCAATGAGCAATTGTTCGCCAGCAGTTACAAGACGATCCTGCCGAGTGAAGAGGAGCTGCGCGCAGAACTCAATCGCGAACAGGCCTTGATCGAGGAACGCATGCTTACTGAATCCACTGAATAAACCTGCGGATTGTTACTGGGCGGCGCGCAGACTATCGTTGGCAGCTTACCCGCCCAGGTCGATTGTCATGAGCTGTCAAGACATGCCCGCAATGCAGGACACGCAGTCAAAGTCGCCGACTTTGGCTGCGACGCAAGGTGAGCCTTTCAAGGAAGCGGCTGCCGACGGCTTTGTTTTGGGTGGTTTCACTTGGTGCCACTCCCTGCCCGACGCCGAGCGCCCTGTCGTCATCATCAACGCGGCTACGTCTGTGCGCTGTCGTCATTACTCGCGCTTCGCGGCTTATCTGTTCGCCCATGGTTTCGACGTGATGACCTACGACTACCGTGGCATCGGCGAATCGCGACATGCTTCGATCAAAGGCTTGAACGCCTCTTGGACCGACTGGGGCGCGCTGGATTTCGAAGCGATGCTCAAGCGTGCGCAACGGGAGTTTCCCGGCCAGCCCATTGATGTGGTCGGGCACAGTTTTGGCGGATGCGCGGCGGGTTTGTCCGAATCAGGGCGAGCTATCCGACGGTTGGTCACCGTCGGCGCACAGTTCGCCTACTGGCGAGATTACGCACCCGAGCAGCGCTGGCGCATGTTCGGCAAATGGCATGTCGTGATGCCGCTGATAACGCTGTTCTGCGGCTACTTCCCTGGCAAACGCCTCGGCTGGCTGGAAGACACGCCAACGGGCGTCGTGCGCGACTGGAGCACGCCTGCCGCACGTTTCGAAGGACGCCCAAGCGGTCGCGCATTGATGGAAAAAAGCGGCGCCCTGCCCTTCGCCAATGTCCGCGCCCAAACTCTGGCCATCAGCATCAGCGACGATCCCTACGGCACAATTGCGGCCATCGAACGCCTGCTCGGCTACTTCAGCAACGCGACAAAAACCCACCTGCGCATCGAGCCGCAGGACATCGGCGAACAACAAGTCGGACATTTCGCCTTTTTTCGCAGCGCATACCAAGCCACACTATGGCCCATCGCTCTGACCTGGCTGCAAACCGGCGCACTGGCCCCCGACACACCCGGGCGGCAAGTCCCGCGCAGCTGAGCCCTCTCAACGCACGACGGAACACATCATGGCCTCCGCCAACAAGCAGCAGAAACGCGCCACCCGGGCCAAAGCCAAGGCCAAGCAGAACCGCACCAAACGCGCTGAAGCGCCGGTCGAGCTGGATCCGAACGACGACCGCATCGACTTCGAATCGGTGGATCTGACCGAGCTGTTCAAGAAAATGATCGACGCCGAGAAGATCAGCCAGCAGGCCCTGTGCACCGCGTTCCTCGAAGACCCGCTGCTCGAGCTGGTCTACGAGCAGGAAGGCGAAGAAGGCGCGATGGATTTCATCCTCGCCGCGCTGATCGAGTATCGCCAGTGGTCGCAGGAAACCGACGAGGCAGGCGCCTTGGCATGGATCGAATCCCCGGCCTTCCAGGCCGACTATGTGGCGGCGTCCGACGCGATCGCCGCGCAAACCCAACAGAAGAACTGAGCTCCCATGGCATCCCTGAACAAGCAACAGAAACGCGCCAAACGCGCCAAGGCCAAAGCCAAACAAATCCGTATGGTCGGCCGCAAGCCGCTGGAGCAGGACGAAGACCTCGACCACCTCGCCGAGCCGGTACCGGAATACGTCCTGGCGATGTTCAGCAAAATGCGCGACGCCGAAGCCATCAGCCGCAACGAAATGCTGCTGACGCTGCTGCGCGAACTGGCGTTCGTCATCGTTGACCATCCAGAGCTGCTGGACATGGAAAACGCCGACAACGAAGGCATGGCCGCCACCCACCTGGCCGCCGACATGTTGATCGACTACCGCATGTGGGCCGAAGGCGTAACGATCGAAGAAGCCCAGGCCTGGCTGAGCGAGCCACAGTTCATCACCGATTTCGGGATTGCGCTGGATGCTTATGGCAAGTCGGTAGAAGCACAGGAAGACAAGAGCGAATAAACATCGCTCACAAATAAAAACGGCCGCTAGTCATCTCTGACAGCGGCCGTTTTTGTTTGGATGGTTTGGTCACCCTTTGTCCGATAGCATTGTATATCCCGTTGACATATCCCAAGCACAACCTATCCTGAGGCCATCACAGATCAGACCCGGGAGGTCAAATATGGAACAGACCACAATTTTCATGAGCAACAGAAGTCAGGCAGTTCGACTGCCAAAGGCAGTTGCGATGCCCGGCGACGTTAAACGAGTAGAAGTCATTGCGATTGGCAGAGCACGCGTCATTACGCCTGCTGGAGAAAGCTGGGACAGCTGGTTTGATGGCGACAATGTCACCGCTGATTTCATGGCTGACCGTGAGCAACCTGCTGATCAGGAGCGCGAGTCGTTCTGATGATCAAATACATGCTGGATACCAACATCTGCATCTTCACTATCAAGAACAAACCACAATTTGTCCGGGAAGCTTTCAATCGACATTCTGGGCAGCTGTGCATCAGCGCAATCACGCTCATGGAGCTCATCTACGGAGCAGAGAAGTCAGCGGCCCCAGAAAAAAATCTGGCAATTATCGAAGGATTCGTTGCACGATTGGAAGTCTTGCCTTTCGACAATGACGCCGCAGCACAGACCGGGATGATTCGATCTGAACTGGCGAAAGCCAGAACACCGATTGGGCCGTACGACCAGATGATCGCAGGCCACGCGCGTTCACTTGGACTTATCGTCGTCACGAACAATGTGCGGGAATTCGAACGTGTATCCGGATTGCGTATTGAGGATTGGGTTCATCCCGACTGAGCAACGCTCACAAACAAAAACGGCCGCTAGTCATCACTGACAGCGGCCGTTTTGCGTTACGCGTTACGGGTCAGTTCAACACCACCGCGCCACGTTTTTCCAGCTTGCGACGGCGTGCCACCAGCAGACCGGCAGCCACCACCATCAGACTCAGCAAACCAGTCGCGAGGATCTCCACGCGATGCGCTTCCTGGAACAACATGATGGTCAGGGCCGCGACGATGAAGATGATCACCGCGTAGGTCAGGCCCGGGAACAGCCACATGCTGAATTCGATTTTCTCGCCGCGCGCCACGCGTTGTTTGCGCATGCGCAATTGCGAGAAGGCGATTACCAGGTAAACCAGCAGGGCAATGGCGCCGGAGCTGGCCAGGAGGAATTCGAACACCGCGGCCGGGGCCACGTAGTTGGCGAAAGTGCAGAGGAACGCTGCGCCGGTGGACAGCATCACCGCCCAGTAAGGCGTGCCGCTTTTGTTGGTGCGGGTCGACATGGCCGGGGCATCGCCACGCTTGCCGAGGGAGAAGAGCATGCGCGACGAGGTGTACAGCGCCGAGTTCAGGCAGCTGGTCACTGCGACCAGAACGACGATGTCGACGATCATTTTCGCGTTAGGAATGCCCATGCGCTCAAGCACGGTCTGGTAGGAACCGAGGTTGGCCAGCGTAGGATCGTTCCAAGGCACCAGCGCTACAACGATGAAGATCGATACAAGGTAGAACAAGCCGATCCGCCAGATCACCGAGTTGGTGGCCTTGGAGATTTGCTTGCCCGGGTTTTTCGATTCCGCGGCCGCGATGGTCACGATTTCGGTACCCATGAAGGAGAACATGGTAGTCAGGATTGCACCCAGTACCGCGCCCATGCCGTTGGGCAGGAAGCCGCCGCTGTCGAACAGGTGCGACACACCGCTGACCTGGCTGTTCGGCAGGTAGCCGAAGATCGCTGCAAGACCGAGGGCGATGAAGCCGATGATCGCCAGCACTTTGATCAGGGCAAACCAGAATTCGAATTCACCGTAGTTCTTCACGCTGAACAGGTTGGTGACGGTCAGCAGCATGGTGATGATCAGCGCGAAAGCCCAAATGCCTACGCCCGGGAACCAAGCGTGGAGGATGGTCGCGGCGGCGTTGGCTTCCAGTGGAATCACCAATACCCAGAACCACCAGTACAGCCAGCCGATGGTGAAACCGGCCCAGTGCCCGATGGCACGGTCGGCGTATGTCGAGAACGAACCGGTGTCCGGCGAGGCAACAGCCATTTCGCCGAGCATGCGCATCACCAACACCACCAGGGTACCGGCGGCGGCATAAGCCAGCAGCACAGCAGGGCCGGCAGCAGCGATGGCGTGGCCGGAGCCAACGAACAGACCGGCGCCGATTACACCGGCGATCGACAACATGGTCACATGACGCGGTTTGAGCCCCTGTTCGAGGCCATTGGAGCTTGGGGTACTGCTCATCGAAACTACCTTTGCGAGGAATGCGATTCAGTCCGTCCTGTCTGGCGTGTTCTTTCTCGTAAAAAGAAACCAACAGGGCGTTCCGGATTCTGCACGCAATAAATGCGCCAAAATGTTTCAAAGTCTTCTGGATCGCGGCTTTGCGTGCGACCGGACATTCATCGCAACTCATTGAGATTAATGGCTATTCGCCAGAACGTTACCCTGCGACTCACTTTCAAGACGAATCAGCGCACCAGAAACACACTGAAAAAGTGTGGGATGCACAATAAAAGGGCGAATCAGGAACGTTCGGCCGGATAGCGCTTCCAACACCCCGCCAAAGCTGGCAACATCGCGCCTTTTTTTACGCGACACCCGCGGGTTTGCACGATCAAACACCCGTTCGGTTGTTGATGGGGCGACAGTCTGCTGTGCCTATGCGACAACCTGCCACACGCCACCCGTTAACCGCTCGCAGCGCTGTTGGCTGCCATTGAAACGCTATGCTAGCTTGGCCGCCTCGCCAGGAAGGCCATCCAACAGCTGGAGCGCAACATATATGAGGAACGCACATGGCTGAGGCCACGCCCGCGCTTGAAATCCGCAACTTGCACAAACGCTACGGACAGCTTGAGGTGCTCAAAGGCATCTCGCTGACCGCCCGCGACGGCGATGTGATCTCGATCCTCGGTTCTTCCGGTTCCGGCAAGTCCACGTTCCTGCGGTGCATTAACCTGCTGGAGAACCCGCACCAGGGCCAGATTCTGGTGGCCGGTGAAGAACTCAAGCTGAAACCGGCGAAGAATGGCGAACTGGTTGCCGCTGACGGCAAGCAGATCAATCGCATGCGCTCCGAGATTGGTTTTGTGTTTCAAAACTTTAATCTGTGGCCGCACATGAGCATCCTCGACAACATCATCGAGGCGCCGCGTCGCGTGCTCGGCCAGAGCAAGGCCGAGGCGATCGAAGTCGCCGAAGCGCTGCTGGCCAAGGTCGGCATCGCCGACAAACGCCACGCCTACCCGGCGCAATTGTCCGGTGGCCAGCAGCAACGCGCAGCGATTGCCCGCACGCTGGCGATGCAACCGAAGGTGATCCTGTTCGACGAACCCACCTCGGCGCTTGACCCGGAAATGGTTCAGGAAGTACTTAGTGTTATCCGCGCATTGGCCGAAGAAGGCCGCACCATGCTGCTCGTGACCCACGAAATGGGCTTCGCCCGTCAGGTCTCCAGCGAAGTGGTGTTCCTTCACCAAGGTCTAATAGAAGAGCAAGGATCGCCTCAGCAGGTGTTCGAAAACCCGCTTTCGGCGCGCTGCAAACAATTCATGTCCAGCAACCGCTAACGGAGCAACATGCATGCAGAATTTCAAGAAGGTCTTCCTGGCCGCCGCTGTCACCCTCGCGTTCAGCGCCGGTGCCATGGCTGAAACCCTGAAGATGGGCATCGAAGCGGCTTACCCGCCATTCAACAACAAAGACGCCAGCGGCAACGTGGTCGGCTTCGACAAAGACATCGGCGACGCCCTGTGCGCGAAGATGAAAGTCGAGTGCACCGTAGTCACTTCCGATTGGGACGGCATCATCCCGGCACTGAACGCGAAGAAGTTCGACTTCCTGATCTCCTCGCTGTCGATCACCGACGAGCGCAAAGGCGCGGTCGACTTCACCGACCCGTACTACTCGAACAAGCTGCAGTTCATCGCCCCGAAAAACGTCGACTTCAAAACCGACAAGGACTCGCTGAAAGGCAAGACCATCGGTACTCAGCGTGCAACCCTGGCCGGTACCTGGCTGGAAGACACCTACGCCGATGACATCAAAGTCAGCCTCTACGACACCCAGGAAAACGCCTACCTCGACCTGACCTCCGGTCGTGTCGACGCGATCCTCGCCGACAAGTATGCCAACTATGACTGGCTGAAAAGCGACGCTGGCAAGAACTACGAGTTCAAAGGTGACCCGGTCGTAGAAAGCGACAAGATCGGCATCGCTGTGCGTAAAGGCGATCCACTGCGTGAGAAGTTGAACGCTGCCCTGAAGGAAATCGTCGCCGACGGTACCTACAAGAAGATCAACGACAAGTACTTCCCGTTCAGCATCTACTGATCCTGACCTGTGGGACTGGCGCCGTGATTGCACGGCGCCGGCTCCCGACTTTGCCTGCCGCAATTTGAACAGAACTCCATGATTATCGACCTCTACGGATTCGGCCCGGCCCTCGCTGCCGGCGCGCTGATGACCGTCCAACTGGCCCTTACGGCCCTGTGCCTGGGATTGGTGCTCGGTCTGCTCGGCGCCTTGGCCAAGACTTCCCCGTACAAGCCGCTGCAATGGCTTGGCGGCACTTATTCGACCCTCGTGCGTGGCGTCCCGGAATTGCTCTGGGTGCTGTTGATCTACTTCGGTACGGTCAACCTGATGCGCGCCCTCGGTGAGTTCTTCGGCAACCCCGACCTGCAACTCAACGCCTTCGCCGCCGGTGTGATCGCTCTGGGCCTGTGCTTTGGCGCCTACGCCACGGAAGTGTTCCGTGGTGCGATCCTCGCCATTCCCAAAGGCCACCGTGAGGCCGGCCAGGCCCTGGGCCTGTCGAAATGGCGGATTTTCACCCGGCTGATCATGCCGCAAATGTGGCGTATCGCCCTGCCCGGCCTGGGCAATCTGTTCATGATCCTGATGAAAGACACCGCGCTGGTCTCGGTGATTGGCCTGGAAGAAATCATGCGTCACGCGCAAATCGGCGTGACCGTGTCGAAACAACCGTTCACCTTCTATATGGTCGCCGCGATCATGTACCTGGGCCTGACCGTGCTGGCGATGACCGGCATGCACTTCCTGGAAAAACGCGCCGCTCGCGGCTTTGCGAGGAGCGCTTAATGAACTGGGAAGTCATCATCAAGTGGCTGCCGAAACTGGCGCAGGGCGCGACCCTGACCCTGGAGCTGGTAGCCATCGCGGTAATCGCGGGCCTGCTGCTGGCAATTCCGCTGGGCATCGCCCGCTCCTCCAAGCTCTGGTACGTGCGTTCGCTGCCTTACGCCTACATCTTCTTTTTCCGTGGCACGCCGTTGCTGGTTCAGCTGTTCCTGGTTTATTACGGCCTGGCGCAGTTCGACGCGGTGCGTCAAAGCGCATTGTGGCCGTACCTGCGCGATCCGTTCTGGTGTGCGACCGTGACCATGACCCTGCACACCGCGGCGTATATCGCCGAGATTCTGCGCGGGGCGATTCAGGCGATTCCGCCGGGCGAGATCGAAGCGGCGCGGGCCTTGGGCATGTCCAAGCCGAAAGCGATGTTCTACATCATCCTCCCGCGTGCCGCGCGTATCGGCCTGCCGGCCTACAGCAACGAAGTGATCCTGATGCTCAAGGCCAGTGCGCTGGCCAGTACCGTGACCTTGCTGGAACTGACCGGCATGGCGCGCACGATCATTGCCCGCACCTATCTGCCGGTGGAAATCTTTTTCGCGGCGGGCGTGTTCTATCTGCTGATGGCTTACGTGCTGGTCCGCGGCTTCAAGCTGCTGGAGCGCTGGCTGCGCGTCGATGCCTGCCAAGGGCGTTGATTCTTCCTACGTGCTGACGGGCGAGGACTTACTCGCCCGCTTCACGGCGCTGGATGCTTTTTTGATTGAGCATCAAGCGCTGTGGAAACCTCGACCGTTCACACATCTTTCGCTTGCTTGGGAAGCGTCCTACCCGGAACTGGCCTTGTGGCTGCGCGGGCGGTCGCTGGAAGACGCGGAAAACGCTCACAACCAACCTGCTGATCTTGTTGATGCGCCGGAGCCGTTTGCTTCACTGGCCGCGTTGTCGGCTGAGTTGAGCGCGGTGGGTGAACTGCCGGGGCATACGCTGGACGCTGCGGGGCATCGGTTGAATGTCGATGTGCCGGGGCGCAAGTGGCAGCAGATCGAGGCGTTTGCCAGTCGTTTGTCCTTCGCTTCGCAGCCGACGCACTGGCTGGATTGGTGTTCGGGCAAGGGGCATTTGGGGCGCCGCTTGTTGGGCTCGGAGCAGCAACTGACTTGCGTTGAATATGATCCTCAATTGGTCGCGAGCGGACAAGCGTTGAGTCAGCGCCATCATCTGCACGCTTTGCATGTGCAGCAGGACGTACTGGCGGCGGACGCCTCTGCCGTATTGAGCGCGACTCAAACGCCCGTCGCTCTTCACGCCTGCGGTGATCTGCATGTGCGTTTGATGCAATTGGCCAGTGCCGCAGGTTGCCAGCAAATGGCGATTGCGCCCTGCTGCTACAACCGCATCAGTCGTAGCGAATATCAGGCTTTGTCTTCGTCCGGTTCGGGATCGCTCCTACAGCTCTCGCTGGAAGATCTAGCGCTGCCGATGAGTGAAACCGTTACCGCCGGTGCACGCGTCCGACGTCAGCGCGACACCTCGATGGCCCGTCGCCTCGCTTTCGACCTGCTGCAACGGCAAGTGCGCGGCGTCGACGAGTATTTGCCCACGCCATCGTTGCCCAGCGCATGGCTGGATAAATCCTTTGACGATTACTGCCACGATCTGGCCGATCTAAAAGAGTTATCCACAGTTGGCACGCCTGATTGGGCAGCATTGGAATCAGCCGGTTGGCAACGATTGGCCGAAGTGCGCAATCTGGAATTGCTGCGCGGATTATTCCGACGACCGCTAGAGCTTTGGCTGAGCCTCGATCGGGCACTTTTCCTCGCTGAACAGGGATACGTCGTACGCCTCGGCACTTTCTGCGAATCAGCGCTGACGCCGCGCAATTTCCTATTGTTGGCCGAACGCGAATAAACCACCGCCAGCCTGTGGATAACTCTGTTGATGGATTTTGCTCGGATCCAATATCCACGCCTGTTTCGGCGCTGAAACAGCTCTGGTCATTTTTTGTTCACATAAAGAAAAAACCAATAAAACAGGGATTTGCGAACAAAATGAGAACGCGTCCACAAAAACTGGCCTAAGCGCGTATTCGGGCTACTCAGTTGTGCATAAGCCGCCAATCAAAACGACATAACCGCCGAAAATCAGCTTCGCCGAGCGAATAATTGCAGCGCCATGTAACCCTTGCTATACAGGTACGCAGCGCGCCGGCAGCGCACATTCAAACAAGAAAAATCTGACCGACAGGAAGCGATCGTGACGTTCATTTCTTATGCACAGAACTTTGAAGACGTCCGCCTGTGGCGCGCACTCAAGCAGTTCGAACACGGTTTCTACATCGATGTCGGCGCCAATGACCCGAGCCACGACTCGGTCACCAAAGCCTTCTACGATCACGGCTGGCACGGCGTCAACGTCGAGCCGATGCAGGATTACTACGACGCGCTGTGCCAGCAACGCCCGCGCGATGCCACCGTGCAATGCGTCGCCAGCGACCAACCTGGCGAAATCACCTTCTACGGCATCCCCGGCACCGGCCTCTCCACCGCGGACCCAGCCGTCGCCCAGCAACGCAAAGACCTCGGCATGAACGTGCGCAGCCTCACCGTCGAAGCCCGCACACTGACCTCCATCTGCGAACAATATGCTGCCGATCGGCCAATACATTTTTTGAAGATAGACGTCGAAGGCCACGAAGAAACCGTCCTGCGCGGCATGGACTTCAGCCGCTTCCGCCCATGGATCATCGTCATCGAAACCCCATGGCTGCGCGATCACACTTGGGAACACCTGGTCACCGACGCTGGCTACCAGTCGGTCCTGTTCGATGGCCTCAACACGTGGTTCCTGGCTGAAGAACACCTGAGCATCAAGCCGGCCTTCGACCTCCCGCCGTGCAATCTCGACAATTTCCGGCTGTGCCAAGGCCACGCCCTCGCCCACCCCCCGAGCCCCGGCGAACTCGACACCGCCCAACAACTCGCCACCGCCCTGCACCGCGCCGAACAGGCCGAAGCGCAGTTGTTTGCCCTGCAAAACAGCCGGACTGTGAAGGCAGTGCGAACGCTGCGAAATGTACTGAGAAAGGCTTGATTTACAGAGATGCAAAAATAGTCTGAATTCAGGGGTTTACAGAAATTATCCAGTCGCTATAATCGTCGCCCACACGCCGGTATAGCTCAGTTGGTAGAGCAACTGACTTGTAATCAGTAGGTCCCGGGTTCGACTCCTGGTGCCGGCACCATACAAAACGAAGCCCCTGCAGAAATGCAGGGGCTTTGTTGTTTGTGGGTGTTTATATTTTTAGCTGCATTTCAGCTTCAGTAGAAATAGCGCCCCTCCTCCCACACGTCGATCTAATCGCCAGAAGCCCTTCTCCCCCAAAGCACAGCTTTTGCCCAAAATGCCCGAATTTCTGATGTTATGCCCAATTATGAACTGGCAATAATTATGGCGTGCCCATAAAAAAGTGTAATTGCATGAGTAGCATTTCTCAGCGCACTGAACCGGCGGAGTCAATGGCAACCTGGTTTCCCAGTCCAAGAGTGCTTGATGCCTCGACGCTTTGTTCCTCCGCCGCAGAGAACGGCATCGGCATTACGCGCGCGGCCTCACCGGCCTTCATCTGACGTACAGACTCCAGTAAGTCCTGCTGGAATTGCTCCAATTCAACGACCATCGCTGATCTCCTCGTTTTGTTGCTTAGAAAAGGCCAAGGACATGTCGTCACTGACAAAACGCATGGCGCGAAATCCTGAGAAATTTGTTGTAACGAGAAGCCAAGCAAAGCCACTACTGGCCACGATTGTGCATCGGCTCTTCCTCAAGCTACCGTCAAACCCGTCGCTGCCAATTCAGCGACCGGGCCTGAGAACCCGCGTAAGATGCAGGCGCACCAGCGCCACAAACCACGATTGCCGACGCTTTTTCAGTGTCAGCGTTCACGTGTAATGGCGGCTGTGCGTGGGAGACCTTCGCGTCTGCCGGGTCCTGTATCTCCGGTTTCTCAGCCTGCGCATAGCTGCCACCTTTTCGCCTGAGAACGAATGGCAGCTCTCATTTGATACAGGGAGTTCACAAATGAAAGCCATTGATCCGTCAACAACATCGGTCACTTCACACCGCCCATCTCGAACGGCAGGTGAAGCGAAATGACCCACTCTCAAGATCTGAAAACCCTTGGCCTCACCCACTTTTCATTTCAATCCAATCAAGCGATGTTCCGCACCAACCGTGGCGTGCCGGTAATCGTCGCCCTTTCCCACGCATCCCACTTGCTTCACATCTCACGTTTGCTCACTGCGGACACTTCAATCTCGCGGGACCCTGATCTTCACGCTTATGCCTCGCAGTATCTGCAGGAGTTAAGCAAAGCGCTGATCGATGATGTAGTGAAAGTGATGGATGCGCCGTCGGACAAGCCGTTGATGTAAACACCGGTGTAAGGCCCTCGCTGATGCGAGGGCTTTTTGCGTTTCAGACCTGACTGATTTCAAGCACAAACGAAATCTTCTGCTGAGTCGCACTCCACACATAGCGCAAATGCTTACCCTGCTTCGGAATCGACACCGCAGGCGGCCGGAACGCGGCGATGCATTCATGGCCCGGCAGGCGAACGCTGTTGTAAAGCAGTCCCCACGACTCGGTTTCGCGTAGTTGTCGGGCGAAAACCTGAGACGGCCCATAAGCCTCGGGATCTGGATTGTGCAACTCGGGGTGATCGTGGCGGATATCGTGCAGCGGTTTAACCACCCGATTAACGTAAGTGCGCATGGTCAACTCAAGATCCGCTTCCTGAGTCGCCGCAAGAAATCGCTCCTGGTGATAACAGGTCTCAGCGATGGCAGCAGCCTGGCTGCTCGCAGCGTAGTAAACGCCGAAAGTGCCGTCGCAGAAACGACTGCGTTTGCCGATGTGGGTAAACGCAGCCATCACCGGAGTCGAACCGGGGCCAGAGAGTCGATCTTCCGGTCTCACGCGGGCGAGAACCCCGGCCTGCTCGATCAGACGATCATTGGTCAGCGCTTCAATTGCGTAGGCAACTTCCAGATCTTCGGGATCGAGCACGTCTTCGAACAACGTGATCGGCGGGAAGCTGCTGTTGACGATCCGATAGGCTCTCGGCCACGCCACATCAACCATCTCTGGCGCCTTCAACCGCGCACCCCATCGAGGTAACGACGCACATCGGCGATATCGACCACGCGTCCGGCGAGCATGTAATCCAGCGCCGTTTGCCCATTGAACGGCGCCGCCGTGTTCGGACTACTGACCCATGTGTACGCGCGCTCACGGCTGTTGCTGAAGATGATGCTCAACGCCTTGTGAATGCCCATCAAATAAGAGATGCGCTCAAGGGTATCGTTAGGCAGACGTATGTTCGGCAGGTGTTTGTATTTATAGAACGTGGTGTTACCTACACCGCCCAGCAATGTGCGTTGCTGCTCAGCGCTGCAGCCCCAGCGCTCCATGAGGTTGAAGAAGAACTTCAGCGCAACGCGACCAGCTTCGGGGGCGTCGAGTTGTTCGCGTGGAGTGAGGGCTTGGGATGAGGTAGTCATTGCGCCTCTCCTGATTTGGCTTGCTTTGATACTAGTACAGATATGAACCAATCTATAAATCTGATTCGCAAGCGTAGTAACAATGACCTAGCTCCGGATTGACAGTTTTACTCGCGATGCCGAGAATCGGCCCAAGAGCGCGAAACCGACTGCCATCAGGTGGCGATAGTCGGCGTTAGGAACCCCACTGATGACCTGAGGATCAGTGCCCGGGTGAGACCTCTTTCCCTATTTGGGGAGTAAAAAAAGACCGACAGCGATGTCGGTTTTTTATTGCCTCAATTATTTGAGCATTCCGTCGACCGACTCAAACCGCTGCAGAATATTCAGTGCTTCCAACATCGCTTGAGCTGTCTTATCCGTAGGGATTCGTGCAACGGAAGGCCGCTCTCGAATCTCAATAACCTGGTGCCGCCGGGTGCCATTTGGGCAGTCCAGATCAACCGCTTCTTGTGATGCAATCACTTCGCTCACCTCATTCAGATCCGCAGCCACATAGGCTCGATGTCTCGACGCTGCCACTTCAACTGCTTTAACAAGTCGCCGCTATCAGCTCGGTCGCAAGTTCGCCTAGGACGCATCCACGTATTTCGCAGGCCAAAACCACTAACGTTGTCAGCCATTTCCCCGTGAAAAATCACCCCCACGCACCAAAACCACGCACTTTTTTTGACCCCCATCACCCCCATCCCCCCAAAAACCCCGATCCTGTGTCAGCCTCCAGCCATCGGCAGGGACATCAATTCGCTACTAAACCCGCGACAACTATGCTCAGGTGCAGGAATATACCCAGCATATGGCCGCCGGACCGGCGGTCTCGTAAACAACAATACCCAGCCCACTTTAGAGGGCATTACCCATGGATAGCAGAACCTTACGCAACCTCATGCGCATCGTGCAGACCGGCTCGTTGTCGGCCGCAGCCGAGCATTCGTGCCTGACTGTGCAGGCGCTGGCCGCGCAGTTGAACAAGGTCGAAGAGCAGTTCGGTTTCCGCTTGTTTCGTCGTTCCAACAAAGGGCTGACGCTGACGCCGCAAGGCACCGAGCTGACGCCGTATATGGACAAAGTGCTGATTGCCACGCGACAGATGGAAGAAAAGGTCGAGGCGCTGAAGGTGCCGGGCCAACGTACGTTGAAGGTGGCGTTGAACAACACGTTGTCGCCTGATTTCAATCGGCGAATGATCGGGCGCCTGATCGAGGTGTTTCCCGATTACCAGATGGAGTTCAGTTATGCCGAGTCGATGGAAAACCTCAGTAAGCTGAAGAACGAAGACTTTGACCTTGCGGTGCTGATCGGCCCGCAGCGGCCGGGGTTGCCGAGCATTGTCTTGCCGGATGTTCAGGTGCAGGTGGTCGGCGCGCATTGCGGGCAGGAAAACGATCCGCTGACGTTGCTGGGCAACAAGTTTCAGGTGCGTCCTGCGGAAGATTGTCCTTATTCCCACAGTTTTTTGCGTTTTCTCGACGCTGGGCTGGGCAATCACGAGAACGGCCAGCGCATGGTCTATTCGTGCAGTGAAACGTTGACGCTGTCGCTGATCACGCAAATGGACGCGGTCGGCATGGTTTCGCGTGAGGCCGCGCAGAAGAACGGCCTGACGATTTTCCCCGGTTTCGAGGATTTCCTCGAGGTACGCCTGGCGGTGAACAATCCGGAGTTGTCGAGCCAGGCGTTGAGTGACGTCGTCGATCTACCGCTACATGAACGAGCCGAGCGCAATGTACGCAGCCGTCCCAACCGCCACACTGAGAAAGAGGTTTTTGCTGAAATACGCACATAGCAACGTCGGAATCGCGGCATAGAATTCCGGGCGATCGAGCTGTATGTGCTGATCCTTGATCAACAAGGGAGTCAGGCTGATCGCAGCGACGATCGCCACCGGCAAGTATTCCAGCGCCCGCGCAACAAACGGCGGCCAGTGCTCGGTATTCACTTGCAATGGCAAGGCGCGTGGCAGGAAGGTCACGGCCATCATCAGCGCGACCACCAGAATCAGGAACGTTTGGTCAGGCATACACCCACTCCGCAGCCCACAAACGTGGCGATGAAAACGTTGAATGGCGAGCTGCCGACCAGGCTCAGTGCGCCCATGCAAATCACTGCGGCCCCGGCGGCGATGAGTTTGTTGCGCGTGTTGCACAGCGACACCAGCACGTAGAGCATCATCGCCGTCAGTGCGTAGTCGAGCTGATATTTGATCAGGTGCGCCGCGTACTGTGCGCAAACTGCGCCGAGCAATCCGCCGAGCACCCACGAGGTGTGGCAGAACAGGTTGAAGCCGATCAGATAGCGCACGTTGACTGGTGCGCCCGTGCCGAGCTTGACGCTGTGGAAGGCGAAGGATTCATCAGTCAGGCCACCGGCGTATGCCCAACGTTCCATGCGACTCAAACCGAGTGCACGCAGGGCCTTGGCCATGTACACCGACATCAGCATGTGCCGCGCGTTGATCAGAAACGTGGTCAGCACAATGGTGGTCAGCGATGCACCGCTGGAGATCAGCGCCAGCGCGGCGAATTGTGATGCGCCGGCATACACGAACAAGCACATCGCTACCGGCAGCCACATCGGCAACCCGGCGTTGACGGCCATCAGCCCGAACACGAATGACACCGTGAAGTAGCCGGCGACCACCGGGCTGGCTTCGGCAAACGTGCGCGACGGCTGATGGGTGACCATCAGCGGCGCACTGCCGGACCTTTCATTCATAGATCCCTCTCAAAAGTCCGTTCACCGTGGGGCTCGCAAAAACCCTGGGCAGTCCAAAAACGCTTGCCCGCGAGGTTAGCATCGTCGACGAACAGAAACATCCGCAACACGCCGACACGCTTCATGTCGGACGACGCTGCTTCAACCAGACGTTGACCTACACCTTGGCTGCGATAGCGCGGGCTGACGGCCAGATGATTGATGGTGCCGCGACTGCCGAGCATGCCACCGAGCACCGCGCCGACGATTTCGCCGGCGACGTCGAAGGCGAGATAGGCCGTCGTGGTTTTCTGGATCAACACGCCGCGCAGGCACTTGGCGTCCTGCCATTCGCAGAAGGACACTTCGTCGAACTGGCGGAAGAAGCGCTCCATGCGCTGCGCATCCTTGGCCGTGGCGCGTCGCAGCACCACCGGCGTCGAGCACTCGACGCCATCGATTGGGGTGATCTGATTAGCGAACAATGTCGAAAGCGGTCCCGGGCCGCGAGAAGGAAATCGCCAGAATCTGCCGATACGCCATGGCATGGGTGTGGCTGTTGCGCGCTGGGGTCACGTAGTGGCGCATGTCGCGGTCGAGGAAGTAAGTGGTGTCGAGAATTTCCTCGTAAGTGGTCGACGCCAGTTGATGCTCGTGGATGTCGTACAGACGACTCTCCGCACCCTCTACGTTATTGCGGCCCCAGAAATGCACGCCGCTGAACGGGTAACCGTCGCAGTGAATGCCTTCAGGGGTGATTTCCAGTTGTTTGCCGGGTTTGATCTCGATGCGGATCTGATGGATCTGGCACTGCCAGATTTCATCGTGCAGCTCTTCCGGCAACACGCTTTTGTACACTTCGAAATCGGTGTCGATCAGGCTGCGCATTACCGGCGAAGAAATCACTTCATCGGAGAAGTCCTGGAAGTGTCGTACCAGGCCGCCAACGTAGGCGTTGTTCTCTTTCGATTGCACGTACGCGCGATGCTCGAGTTGCGTCAGCTCGCGGGTTTTCGGGTTGTATTCAAAGTCGCTGTAACGACGGTAACGCATGCCGGCTTCGGCCTGACCGTAGTAGCTGTCAGGCTCCATGTTTTCCCAACTTTTGGTCAGTCTGACGAAGTCGGCAAAATGACCGTAGAGATTGAAGTCACCACCCTGGACGTTGACATATTTGTCGCGCCGTAGCGATTCGCCCACTTCTCTGTTCAAAACGATCATTACCAAATTCTCCGCTGCGTTGAGCGGCCTAATCTATTAGGTGGAGAATTTGCGTCCATGAGAAAGAATTTGAGGCATTTAAAGCCCTGTTTGAAACGGTGATTGAAGCGACTTAAAAACAACTTTTACATGACAAAAACTCGGGTTTTTTCCGGTTTTCATCGAAAAACCGTCGAAAAAAAACTCCGAACCAGTCGGAGTTTTTTCACGTTTCTTACACCGGATCGGGCATCAGAAGATGTTGATCGGGTAATCCACGAATACACGCACTTCGTTGCCGCCCACGTTGTACTCGCTGGATTTCTGCGACACGCGCAGGATCGAGCTGCGCAGTTTCACGCTGAGGTCTTTGGCCGGGCCACTTTGCACGACGTACTTGAACTGGTTGAAGATCTCGCGCTCGGAGCCACCGGTGCTGGTGGAGGTGGTGATGTTGTCGCCACGCACGTAAGCGAAGTTGTAGCTCAGGCCCGGTACGCCGAATGCGCCGAAGTCGAGGCCGTAGCCCAACTGCCAGCTGCGTTCGTCTTCAGCGTTGAAGTCCGACCAGTAGGAGTTGGCCAGGTAGATGGTGTTGCCGCCATCGCCGACACGGTTTTGATCTTTCTGGTAGCCGCCGTAGGCGTAGCCCAGGTTGCTGTCGCCGGTGGAGCGCTGGTGCGCCACGGTGAACGAGTGCGGGCCAGTGGCGAAAGTGGCTGCCAGGCTCCAGATCTTGTTGTCGTCGCCGGTCACACCGTTTTCGCGGACATAGGAGTTGTCCAGCTTGGTGCGGTAGCCGTTGAAGTCCAGGGTCAGCGATTGATCCTTGTTGAACGGCAACACGTAGTTGGCGTTCACGTATTGTTTCTTCAATACGTCTTCAACGTCGGAAGCGTACAACGCGCCTTTGAAGTGTTCAGTGAACTGGTAGCTACCGCCCAACACGTTGATCGACTTCAGACCACCGCTGTCACGGCCTTCATCGCTCTTGCGCGATTCGGCAGTGAATCGGCCGGCGTTCAGTTCCAGGCCCTTGATCTCACGGGAAGTGATCAAAGTACCGGTGTAGCTTTCCGGCAACAGACGCGAGTTGTCGTAGTTCAGCACCGGCAGTGCCGGCATCTGGTCGCCGTACGTCAGCACGGTGTTGGAGAAGCGGAATTTGACCGCTGCGCCAGCCTTGGCCAGATCGTTGGCAGCATCGCCGTGCTGGCCGGCAACGTTGCCGTTGTCTTGCTTGAAGAAGTCGATACCACCGGCGCCGCTGCGGCCTTTGCCGCCATCCAGACGCAGTGCGTACAGACCGAAGGCATCCACGCCGACACCGATGGTGCCCTGGGTGAAGCCGGACGAGAACGTGCCGATGGCCGCTTGGCCCCACTCGGCTTTGTCGTCGTTACCGTC
Source organism: Pseudomonas sp. PB103 (assembly GCF_009764635.1). NCBI lineage: Bacteria > Pseudomonadati > Pseudomonadota > Gammaproteobacteria > Pseudomonadales > Pseudomonadaceae > Pseudomonas > Pseudomonas sp. PB103. Next base: position 53,031 of record NZ_RWIL01000048.1, read on the forward strand.
TTTGTAATCACGGTTGATGTAGGCGTTGCGCAGCAGCACTTTGAGGCTGCTGTCTTCTTGAAAACCCTTGGACTCGGCCTGGTCGTTAGCCATGGCCTGTGTGGCGCTCAACATCCCCAGAGCGATCAGGCTGATTCGCTTGTTCAACATTTTGTTTTCCTTATTACGGGTTGAAACGCGCTGTGTCGAACGGCTGAAACGGCGCTATTGCACTCTTTTTTCATCCCGAAACAAAAAGACCCGCCCACGACAATACCGTGGCGGGCCTTCTTATTATTTTGAGTCATGGCGGTTGGCCACAGGCGTTGGGCGGAATCGTAGCCGCGCCCTGAACTATGTGTCAATTTCAAGAATCGTCTTTAAATAGGCGAAAATCGTCTAAGAAACGTAAATTTTGCGCTGACTCCTTGCACGGAAATGCCTGCAACCAGTGAATACAGTGCCCTCAAGCGCATCCTTCGAGCCCGCAAAGCGCAGCGGTCGCACCGGCCTCATCGACGCTGATCGATTGTTTCAGCCAGTCCGCGAAAGGTTGCGGCTTTCCCAGCCAGGGACTGATGTCGACTAGTTTGAATTGCCCGTCTTGCTCCAGGGCGAACGTAGGAAAACCCTGGCCGCCCAGTTGTGCCAGCAACTGGCGACTGGCTTTTATGTGCGCCTCGGTGTCGACGGATTCAAAGGCAATGTGGAAGTCCTCCTGTGCATAACCCCTCTCGACCGCCAATTCCAGCAGCACTGTTGAATCGGCAATTCGCCGCCCTTCCACATAGTGCGCAGTCTGCAATCGACCAAGCATCTGCACACCGCCACCGTCGATGGATTCGGCCGCCATGACCGCAGCAATCGGCGGCGTCGAGTCGAAGACGGCCGAATGATCTCGCAGCAAACCTTCGAAATACGTCTCGCCAAATGGCTGCCCGGAGAATTCGGCGATACGGCGGTCGTGGGGAATTACGTAATTGCGCAGCTGCGGCGAAACACGCTGGCGATTGGCGCCGCTCATCATCCCGCCGGCATGCGCAACCACTGGCAGCACGTTTTGCGCAGCCTGCACCAACGGTTTGGCGCCGTAACACCAGCCGCACAACGGGTCGTAAATGTAGTGAAGGATCATCAGTCATCTCCGGCAGCCAACAGGCAAAAATTGATGCCGGGAGACTATGCCTCCAGCCGAAACGGAAAAACCTCGAAACGACTTTCAGTCTGTTTCGTGGATCGGGCGAATGGTCTGCTCGGCCAGCTTGTATCAACATCGACACAAATTGAAACAATCACACAGGGGAACTTCTCAAGAATAATTAACGGAAGTAAATAGCAAGCATTATCATCCGCACCCCTACACGCTACAGCCTAAAAATCCTACGGATGTTTTCTTCAATGCCTGCCCCCTTTCGCCTTACGTCCTACAGCGTTGGCCTTTCTGCCCTGCTGTCTGCCGGTTTTTCCTACGCTGCTCCTACAACATTGCCCGAGACATCGATCAGCGCTGCCGAAACCGAAACCGATGATCCACGGGTAAAAGTCAGCAACACCGCGACCCGCACTTCGACGCCGGTACGTTATGTGCCGCAGGCCATTGACTCGATCAAGACGTCGAACGTCGCCGACTACGGCACCAACGATATCGCCGACGCTCTGAGCGGCATGCCCAACGTCAGCAGCAGCGCCGACACCCGCTTCGACAGCCTGCGCATCCGTGGCTTCGACGCCAGCAACGACTTCTATCTGGACGGCATCCGCGACGACAGCCAATACAAGCGCGACCTGCACAATATCGAGCGCGTCGAAGTGCTCAAGGGGCCGGCCGCCGTGTTGTACGGCCGTGGCAGTCAGGGCGGGATCGTCAACCGCGTCAGCAAGACGCCGGAAGCCGGCCGTCGCTCGACCATCGAAGCCCAGGGCGGCAGCGAAGATTTGCGCAGCCTTTACGCAGACCTCAGCACCGACCCGAGCGACAACATCAGCCTGCGCCTGAACATGGGCAACATGGATGAAAACAGCTTCCGCGACGGCGTCAGCGGCAATCGCCAACTGTTCGCGCCCTCGATGAGCTGGCAATTGACGCCGGATCTGAACTGGCTGGTGCAGTACGAATACAGCCGTTACAACCGCACCCCGGATCGCGGCATTCCCGGCGTCAACGGGCGCCCGGCGGATGTCGGTCGCGACACGACCTATGGCAACGATCACGACTTTATCGATGACAAGTCGCAGTCGCTGCGCTCGAAACTCACTTACGAAATCAACGACAACTGGCAGCTGCGCCAGACCCTCGGCGTGTTCAAGCTCGACAGCGATTTCGACAACACTTACCTGACCGGTTTCACCCCGGCCACCCGCCAGGTTACGCGCCAGCACTGGCAGCAGGATCTGACCACTCGCAACATCTACAACAACCTCGAACTGGAAGGTGGTTTCGATACGTTCGGCCTCGAGCATCGCCTGCTCACCGGCGTTGAAACCGGCAGTCAGCGCCGCGACCCGACGCTGTACAACGCCGCCACCGGCAGAACCCCGGGCGCACGCCCCGTGCCGTCGCTCGACCTTTACAGCCCCAATCGCGACCTGCGCCACACCGGCAGCATGCAGGTTTCCAGCAGCAGCCATACCGAAGTCGAAAGTCGCGCGGTGTACGTGCAGGACCAGCTGCGCCTGAACGATCAATGGCAACTGCTCGGCGGTCTGCGTTACGACACCTTCGACATCGAGTCGACCAACAAGCTGCGCAACATCTCCGAAGATCGCGACAGCCACAGCACCAGCCCGCGCGTGGGCCTGGTCTGGACGCCGCTGCAGAATCACTCGTTCTACGCCTCTTGGTCGAAGACCTTCTCGCCCGTCGGCGGTGGCCTGATCGGCATCACCCCGGGCGCGGCCGGCAACAGCAACGACCTCAGTCCCGAGCTGACCAAGCAAAAAGAAATCGGCGTGAAGAGCGACTGGCTCGATGACCGTCTCAGCACCACGCTGGCGATCTATGACCTGGAACTCTACAACCGTCGTACCACCGATCCCAACGACCCGACCCTGACCGTATTGTCGGGCCTGCAACGCTCTCGCGGGATCGAGTTGACCGCGACCGGCAACATCGTCGGCAACTGGTACATGCGCGGTGGCGTCGGCGTGCAGGATGCGACCATCGAGAAGGACAACAATGGCCTGGAAGGCAAACGCATCAACAACGTCGCCAAGCATAACGGCAGCCTGTTCCTGACCTGGAAACCGGAAATGGGCTGGTACGGCGAAACCGGTCTGACCCTGGTTGGACAGCGTTATGCCGACAACGCCAACACTACCGTATTGCCGGGCTATGGCCGCTGGGATGCGTTGCTGGGCTACCGGATGAAGGATTGGGATTTGCGGGCGGCGCTGAACAACATCACCGACCGTGATTACTATGCGTCGGCGACCAGCCAGTATCAGATTCAGCCGGGTGCGCCGCGTAGCGTCGTGATGACCGGGACTTATAGCTTTTAAGAAACAAGATCAAAAGATCGCAGCCTGCGGCAGCTCCTACAGGGAAATGTACATCTCAATGCAGGAGCTGCCGCAGGCTGCGATCTTTTCTTTCGTGCATAAAAAAGCGCCGCCATCCCGGCAGCGCTTTTACCAATCCCTGTTGTTGTTCTTATCCTTCCATCACAGCCCATAACGCTTCCAGTTCGGCCTCGCTGAACAGGCCAGCGGGGTAACGCTCGATCATCATCCGGCGCGGATCAGGTTCCCTGATCTGACGCGTTCCATTGGACTTCAACCAGTGCGCGACAATCTGCAGCGATTCGCCATTTACGGCCATGGGATGCAACGTCCGCTCGCTGACTACGTTCACTTCGGCGTTCATTTCAGCGCTCTCTCCCCGTTCATGAGCGGCTACGTTATCCAAGGTTTATGACAGAACTGTTGAAGTTCTTCCCCCTCCCTAGTGCACGGGTGATGAATACAAGAGCTATGCCAATGTTTCTCTGTTGTCGACAAGTGGATACAAAGAAGCCCGCCATCCTGTCGGAGTGCGGGCCTCGGTTGATGCATAGCGAGCTAATCATTGCCCGACTGATTTATTAATCAACTCAAGCTGTTACGACTCAACTCACTCTTTGTGCGGCGCGGGCTGCTGCTGGGTAAGGCAGTGGATATTGCCGCCACCCAGTAACAGTTCGCGGCCCGGCACCAGCACCACTTCGTGCTGCGGGAACAGCTTCTGCAGAATTTCTTTCGCCGGAGCGTCCATCGGATCGTCGAAGCTCGGCGCGATGATGCCGCCATTGACGATCAGGAAGTTCACGTAGGAACCGGCCAGGCGCACGGACGGATTGCGCTCTTGCGTGCCGTCCACCGGATCGACCCCGGCGCACTCTTCTTCGGTCGCGTACAGCGGCCCCGGAATCGGCATTTTGTGCACCGTGAATGGGCGACCCTTGGCGTCGGTGCTGCTTTGCAGGACTTTCATCGCAGCCTGGCAGCGCGGGTAGTTCGGATCCTGCGGATCGTCGGTCCACGCCAGCAGCACTTCACCCGGACGCACGTAGCAGCAGAAGTTATCCACATGGCCGTCGGTTTCGTCGTTGAACAAACCGTCCGGCAGCCAGATGATTTTATCCACAGACAGATTGGCGCTGAGCACTGCTTCGATCTCTTCGCGGCCCAGGTGCGGGTTGCGATTGCGGTTCAGCAGGCATTCTTCGGTGGTGATCAGCGTGCCTTCACCGTCGACGTGAATCGAACCGCCTTCGAGCACAAAACCTTCAGTGCGATAACGCGGGCTGCGCTCGATCTCGAGGATCTTGCCGCCGACCTGCGAGTCGCGATTCCACGGCGAATACAGGCCGCCGTCGAAACCGCCCCAGGCGTTGAAATCCCAGTTCACACCGCGCACTTCACCGTTGTTGTTGATGACGAAGGTCGGGCCGCTGTCGCGTACCCAGGCGTCATCGCTGGACATCTCGACCACGCGGATATTCGGCACGTCGAGGCGTGCACGGGCGTTTTCGTATTGGCCGGCGGACACGGCAACAGTCACCGGTTCAAAACGCGCAATGGCCTTGGCCACCGCTGCGTGTGCGGCTTGCGCCGGTTTGCCACCCAGACGCCAGTTGTCCGGGCGCTCGGGCCAGATCATCCAGGTCTGCGTTTGCGGCGCCCACTCGGCCGGCATGTGAAAGCCGTCGGCGCGCGGGGTACTTTTCAATGTGGTCATCGGGATCAGGACTCCAGGGAACCGTCGAGGGTTTTCAACGCACCGTACAGGTTCGGACGGCGGTCACGGAATGAACCCCACGCGCTGCGAATATGTTCGAGCTCGTCGAGGTTGAAAGTGTGCACAAGAATACCTTCTTCGGTTTTATTCAGCTCCTGCACTTTTTCGCCGAACTGGTTGGCGATGAACGAAGAGCCGTAGAAGGTGATGTCGTAGCCGTCCTGTTCTTCGTTGCCGATGCGGTTGCTGGCAATCAGCGGCATCAGGTTGGCGCCGGCATGGCCCTGTTGCACACGCTGCCAGTGGTCGCGCGAGGAGATGCTCTTGTCGTGCGGTTCGCTGCCAATTGCCGTTGGATAGAAGAGGATTTCCGCGCCTTGCAGGGCCATGCTCCGCGCGGCTTCCGGGAACCACTGATCCCAGCAGATGCCCACGCCGATTTTCGCGTAACGGGTGTTCCACACTTTGAAACCGGTGTCGCCCGGGTTGAAGTAATACTTCTCGTGATAGCCCGGGCCATCCGGGATGTGGCTTTTACGATAAATCCCGAGGTTGCTGCCGTCGGCATCGATGATCGCGATGCTGTTGAAACGCGCGCGGCCGGCCAGTTCGTAGAAGCTGATCGGCAGCACCACTTGCAGTTCCTTGGCGACTTTCTGGAAATGCTTGATCGCGACGTTGTCTTCCACCGTCGTCGCCAGTTGCAGGTAGTCCGGGTTCGGCTTCTGGCAGAAGTACGGCGCCTCGAACAGCTCCTGAATCAGGATGATCTGCGCGCCTTTCGCGGCGGCTTCGCGCACCAGCCTTTCAGCGATTTCGAGGTTGGCTTCCAGATCCCACGAACAGGCCATCTGAGTGGCGGCAACGGTAACGATACGGCTCATGAATCATCTCCGGGCAAGTGCTTTGACGGTCGACAATTCGACCGAAAAGAAAACGCGCGCACCGGACAAGCGATCGCCAAGCCGGAGCAATGGCGACTTTATAGCCGATAAATATCGGCTTTAGAAGCTACGAAAATGCATTTCGTCTAATTTATCGCACATAAAGCCGATACAAATCGAATTAACCCCGAAACTCTGTAGGAGCTGCCGAAGGCTGCGATCTCTTGATTTTGCTCTTGTAAACAAGATCAAAAGATCGCAGCCTTCGGCAGCTCCTACATGGGGTGAGTGTCAGAGGCCCTCGGTGAGCACCCGATCCAGCATGTCGACGAAGAAGTCGACACTGCGGCGCGACGTCACCATCGGTGGTTTGATCTTGAGAATGTTCAAATCATCGCCGGTCGGCTGCATGAAGATCCCCAGCTCGCGCAGGCGATCGCAGAGCACGGCGGTCTCCTCGGTCGCCGCCTCCAGCGTTTCGCGATTTCGGATCAACTCAAGCCCGAGATAGAACCCGGAACCATGCACCGCACCCACCAGCGGATGTTTATCGATCAACGCTTCGAGCCGCGCCTTGAAGTGGCCACCGACCACCTGCGCGTTCTCCCAGAGTTTTTCTTCTTCCATGACATCGAGCACCGCCATGCCGATCTGGCAACTGACCGGACTGCCACCCGCCGACGAGAAGAAATAACCCTCGGCCTCCAGCGCCTCGGCGATCTCCCGGCGGGTAATCACCGCACCGAGTGGCTGGCCGTTGCCCATGCCCTTGGCCATGGTGATGATGTCCGGCACCACGCCCTGATCTTCAAAGCCCCAGAAGAAGTTGCCCATACGCCCATAACCGACCTGTACTTCGTCGGCGATGCACACCCCGCCCTGCGCGCGCACCAAGGCGTACACCTGTTGCAGATAACCCGGCGGCAGCGAGATGCCACCGGCATTGCCGTACACCGGCTCGCAGATAAACCCGGCCAATTGGCGTTTTTGCTCAGCGAGCTTTTGCAACTGATGCTCAACGCTGCGCACGTAATCCGGCGCCGAATCGAGGCCACGGAATTCACCGCGATAGGTGTTCGGCGCCGTCACGGGATGTACCCAGTCCGGTCGACTTTCCAAGGCTTTCGGGTTGTCGGCAATCGACGTCGAGACCGCATCGGCGCCGACCGTCCAGCCGTGATAGGCCTCAAGCACGCTGAGCATGTCGCGACCGCCGCTGTACGCCCACGCCAGACGAATCGCCAGGTCATTGGCTTCGCTGCCGCTATTGACCAGAAACACCCGGTCCATGCCTTCCGGCGCGAGCTTCAGCAAGCGTTCGGAAAACTCGGCGACCGCTGCATAGTTGAACCGCGAGTTGGTGTTGAGCAAGGACCACTGCCGTGCCGCGACCGCCGCCATGCGCGGATGGCCGTGACCGAGCACCGCGACGTTGTTGAGCATGTCCAGATAGGAGCGGCCCTGCATGTCGATCAGGTGATTGCGCCAGCCGCGTTCGATGCGCGGCGGATCGACGTAATAGTGTTTTTGCGTGCGGGCAAAACTGGCGTCGCGCCGTTGCAGCAGGGTTTTACCATCCAGCTCCGGCTCGGCATCACAGGCCAGCCCCAGCAACGCAGCAGGCGATGGACACAGTGCCTGCCATGCCGGCGCATGGGATGGCGTGCAAAACAGCGGCGCATTGAGTTGCGCGCCTCGGCACAACTGCACACGCAAAGGCCCACTGACCGCGCCCAGCACTTGGCCTTTGACCAGCGCCGCGCCACTGTGCAGCGAAGGTGTCACGCCCCACAGGCGAACGCTGAGCTGCGGGCCGTCGAGTTGCAGCGCGCCATCAGGCGCCTGATGCACCACGCCCGCGAACGGCGACTCCACAGCAGTGCCATTCGGCACACGCAATTCGACGTGCAGCGGGAATGTGTCCGGTTCATCGGCGCTATCGGGCCGCGTGCGCGACAAACGGTACTGACCATAACGGCTCGCCGCCAAACCATGGGCGGCCGCCGCCTCGTTCAACAGCCGCTGATCGATGCCCTCCTGCTCCCAATTACCGGCCTCGAAATGCGGGCTCAGAACACCAAGATCAATCAGCGCAAATTCACGCCCGACCAGACCCGGCAACAATGGCGCAAAACCTTCGCTGTCGATCGCCGGCAAGGCGTGGCCGACAGCCGTAAGAATTGCCGCTTCCATCAGCGCCAGTGGCACCGACGTGGCCACGCGGAAAATTTCCCACTCATGGCTGAGGTTGTCGCGGCTGTAGGTATTCGAGGGATCGATGCTGACCTGCTGCTCGCCACTGAGCACCAGCACCGCCGCACGCGCGACGATCAATGGCCAAAGCGCCTGCAATTCTTCGTGTTGCAGCGGGTTGACCGCGTGATACGCCTGCACGGCCGGCAGGATGACAAATGGATCGCCGCCCGCGTGATGCAGCAACGCGGCGCAGGTCACCGACAAATCGGTGATGCGCCAGGTGCGCACCAGATCGCCGAAATCGATCACCCCCTGCAACTGCCAGTGACGCCCGGCATCGCGCGCCCACACAGCATTGTCATCGGTGATGTCCATGTGGATCGCCTGCACCGGCAACGTGTCGAGCAACGGCTGCAAACGTCGCTCGGCCTGTTCGGCCGCCGCGGCGATCAATGCCCGCTGACGTTCATCCTTGATGACCGGCAGCAAATGACTGATCAGCGCACTGGCGTGGCGCGCATCCCATTGCAGCGTGCGCTCAAGCCCCGGATGGTCGAAGCCGGCCAGCGCCAGGTCCATCTCACCGCAGAGTCGACCAAACCCGGCCACCACCGCCTGGCCCAGATGATCGAGATGGGTCAACGATTGGCCCTCGATGTAATCGAGCAGGCGCACATGCACCGCTTCACCGCCGACGTGCAGCGACAGCAGATCGGCGCCGCTATTGGCCGCGATCACCCGTGGCACCTTCACCGCCGAATGCTCGGCCAGAAACTTCAGGCCCGCATGCTGGGCCTGCAATTCGACAAGGGCGTAATCGCCACGGCAGATTTTCAGCACGAACCGGCCACGCGGGCTGTCGACGCGATAATTCAGATCCTGCTGACTGCCGAGCGCCTGCAACGTGCCGCTGAGCCCGTAATGTTCTGCCAGCCATTGCTGGGCCTGCTCTGCAGAAACCTGCGGACTGGGCAAACTGGCGCGATGAATCAACGTGGCGAGCGGCATGAAACGACCCCTGAAATTTTATTAGGCGCTTATATCGCCATTGCTGCTGACGATGCGCAAGCCCTAACGGTTGTTACAGCACAGACGGATATTTGTATCTGAACACTCGCGCCCTCCGGCACTTTGCGCAAGAATGTCGGCCATTCACACCTGCCTATGGAAATCCTCATGAATGTAATCACCACCGATCTGCCCGGTGTTCTGATCATCGAACCCAAGGTTTTTGGTGACGAGCGCGGTTTCTTCTACGAGAGTTTCAACGCCAAGGCGTTCCAGGACGCCACGGGTCTGGACACGCAGTTCGTCCAGGACAACCACTCGCGCTCGCAAAAAGGCGTGTTGCGCGGCCTGCATTACCAGCTGCAAAACACTCAGGGCAAACTGGTCCGCGTCACCGTCGGTGAAGTGCTCGATGTGGCCGTGGACATTCGTCGCAGTTCGCCGCATTTCGGCAAGTCTGTGGCCGTGCGTCTTTCTGCTGAAAACCATCGCCAACTGTGGGTACCGGAAGGCTTCGCCCATGGTTTCGTGGTGCTGAGCGAGTTCGCCGAATTCCTCTACAAGACCACCAATTACTACGACCCAGCGTCCGAGCGCAGCATTCGCTGGGATGACCCTGCGCTGGGCATCGACTGGCAGCTGGACGAAGCGCCGAAGCTGTCGGCCAAGGATCAGGCTGCCGCGTTGTTCAAGGACGCTGACGTCTTCGCCTGAGCCTAGGCATAATGCGCCTGTCACCCCAGGCGCATCCGGCTCATGAAACCAACCCTTCCCCGCAGACCTCGCTGGCGCAGCCTCGCCCTGCTGGCGTTGTGTCTGGCGCCGCTGCTGTGGCCGCTGGAACACCTCGCCGAACGGTATTACCGCAGTGAGCTGGCTGGCCAGAACCGCCAGACCCTCGACCTGTACGTCGCCAACCTGCTGGGCACCCTGCATCGCTATGAAGTGTTGCCGCAAATCCTCGGCGACCTCCCGGCCTTGCGCGCCGTGCTCGGGGCGCCGGACGATGGCGTCACGCAGGGCAATGCCAACCGTCTGCTGAAAAACATCTCGGCACAGACCGGCGCCGAAGTCATGTACCTGATGGACACCAGCGGCCAGACGCTGGCGGCGTCGAACTGGGACAAACATGACAGCTTTGTCGGGCGTAATTTCTCCTTCCGGCCGTATTTCAGCGAAGCCATGGCCGGGCGCCTGGGGCGCTTCTTCGGTCTCGGTACAACGTCTGCCAAACGCGGTTATTTCTTTGCCGCCGCCGTGCGCAATGGCGAAAAAATCGTCGGTGTGCTGGTAATCAAGGTCGACCTCGACCACACCGAAAGTCTGTGGGGCAAAACCCCGGAACAATTGCTGGTCACGGATCACAACGGCGTGGTCATCCTCACGTCACGCCCGGAATGGCGCTTTCGCTCGACCCGCATCCTGAGCGATGCCGAGCGCTCGGCGATCACCGCTATTCAGCCCTACCCGACCCGCGAACCACGGCCGCTGAACCTCAGCCCCAGCGCATGGCTGACGCAGACCCACGACATTGCCGAAACCGGCTGGAGCGTGAGCATCCTCGCCCCGCGTACGCTGATCGACCGCCCGGTGCGCACGGTGGTGGCCATCGGCGGCGCCACGCTGCTGGTGGTGATGTTGCTGCTCGGTTTGATGATGCAACGCCGCCGCCACTACCTGGAACGCATCGCGTTCGAGGCCAAGGCGCGCCGTGAGCTGGAAGGCCGCGTCGCCGAGCGCACCAGCGATCTCGAAGGCCTCAACCGGCGCTTGAAACAGGAAGTGCTCGAGCGCGAAACGGCGCAGCAGGAGTTGGTCCGCGCCCAGGATGATTTGGTGCAGGCGGGCAAACTGTCGGCACTGGGGACGATGTCGGCGAGCATCAGCCACGAACTCAATCAGCCGCTGGCAGCGATCCGCAGCTACGCGGAGAACGCCGAGGTGCTGCTCGATCATCAACGCACCGACGACGCGCGCGGCAACCTCAAGTTGATCAGCGAACTGACCGGGCGCATGGCCTCGATCATCGCCCACTTGCGCGCCTTCGCCCGCCGCGATCGCCACGCCCCGGAAAGCGTCGCCCTGCAACCGGCGCTGGACGATGCGCTGGCACTGTTGGCCAAACGACGCCGCAGCATGGAAGTCGAACTGATCCGCGATCTGCCGGCCGCCACCCTGTGGGTCGAGGCCGGGGAAACCCGACTGCGCCAGGTCCTCGGCAACCTGCTCGCCAACGCCCTCGACGCCCTCACCGAAAAAGGCCCGCCGCGCAAATTGTGGTTGAGTGCCGAATCCACCGCCGAGGGCGTCAATCTGTACATTCGCGACAACGGCCCGGGGTTCTGCATGGAAGCCCTCGGCCGCGCCAGCGAGCCTTTCTACACCACCAAGACGCGCACGCAGGGCCTCGGTTTGGGCCTGGCCATCTGTGAAACGCTGATGCGCGCCTTCGGCGGTGAATTGTCATTCGCCAACCACAAGCAAGGCGGCGCCTTGATCACCCTGCGGCTGCGCGCCGGTGCGCCCGGGGTCAGCCTGCAACCGTCCGAGGATCGAAGTGCATGACCATCGACAATCGCATTCAGGTGGTGTTGATCGACGACGATCCGCACCTGCGTCAGGCCCTCGGGCAAACCCTGGATCTGGCTGGCCTGAAAATCCTGCCGCTGTCCGAAGCCAAAGGTCTGGCCGGGCAACTGGAGCGTGACTGGCCGGGCGTGGTGGTCAGTGATATCCGCATGCCGGGCATGGACGGCCTGGAATTGCTCAGCCAATTGCACGCCCAGGATCCGGAGTTGCCGGTGTTGCTGATCACCGGCCACGGCGACGTGCCGCTGGCGGTGCAGGCGATGCGCGCCGGTGCGTATGACTTTCTCGAAAAGCCCTTTGCCAGCGACGCGCTGCTCGACAGCGTGCGCCGCGCGCTGGCCCTGCGCCGGCTGGTGCTGGACAACCGCAGCCTGCGTCTGGCCTTGAGCGATCGTAATGAGTTGAGCGCGCGGCTGGTCGGTCATTCAACGCCGATGCTGCGCCTGCGCGAGCAGATCGGCGCGCTGGCCGCGACCAAGGCTGACGTGCTGATCCTCGGTGAAACCGGTGCCGGCAAAGAAGTCGTCGCCCGTGCACTGCACGATTTATCCAGCCGCCGTAACGGCCCGTTCGTGGCGATCAACGCCGGTGCGCTGGCCGAATCCGTGGTGGAAAGCGAGTTGTTCGGCCACGAGCCCGGCGCATTCACTGGCGCGCAAAAACGCCGGATCGGCAAGTTCGAATTCGCCAACGGCGGCACATTGTTTCTCGATGAAATCGAGAGCATGAGCATGGACGTGCAGGTGAAACTGCTGCGCATGTTGCAGGAGCGCGTGGTCGAACGGCTGGGTGGCAATCAACTGATCCCGCTGGACATCCGCGTCATCGCCGCGACCAAGGAAGACCTGCGTCAGGCCGCTGATCAGGGGCGCTTCCGCGCCGACTTGTATTACCGCCTCAACGTCGCGCCGCTGCGCATTCCGCCGCTGCGCGAACGCGGCGAAGACGCGCTGGTGTTGTTTCAGCATTACGCCGACGAAGCCAGCGCTCGCCACGGCCTGCCGCCCCACGAGCTGCAACCGGCACAACGCGCCCTGCTGTTGCGTCACACCTGGCCTGGCAACGTGCGTGAACTGCAAAATGCTGCCGAACGTTTCGCCCTCGGCCTGGAACTGGCGCTGGACAACAGTGACGCCGATGGCCATGGCGCCAGTACCGTGCAGGTCATCAATGGGGGTCTCAGCGAGCAAGTGGAAAACTTCGAAAAGTCGTTGATCGCGGCCGAACTGGCGCGCTCCCACAGCTCGGTGCGCAGCCTCGCCGAGGCGCTGGGGATTCCACGCAAGACACTGCACGACAAACTGCGCAAGCACGGCCTGAACTTCGGTGACAGCAGCCATGGGGAGGAGAACGAATGAGCACCAGCAGCGACGCTCTGGAAGCCATTCTGCACCATGACATCCCGCTGACCCGGGACATGGGCCTCAAGGTGCTCGACTGGCGTGATCAGCAGTTGAGCCTGCATTTGCCGCTGGACCGCAACGTCAATCACAAGAGCACCATGTTTGGCGGCAGCCTCTACTGCGGCGCGGTGCTGGCCGGCTGGGGCTGGTTGCATTTGCGCTTGAAGGAAGCGGGGATCGAGGACGGGCACATCGTGATTCAGGAGGGGCAGATCAGTTATCCGTTGCCGGTGACGGGCGATGCCACGGCGATTTGCCCGGCGCCGGATGCGGTGGTGTGGAAACGGTTTTTGGCAATGTATCAGCGGTATGGGCGGGCGCGGTTGGTGCTACAGACGCGGATCGTCAATGCCGGGAGTGATATCGATGCGGTGACGTTTACGGGGCAGTACGTGTTGCACCGTTAGAGCAAAAGATCGCAGCCTGCGGCAGCTCCTACAGGACCGTGCCACGGGCTGCGATCTTTGATCTTAACCGCGTGCCAGTTCCAGCAACTTCGCACGCCACGCAGCCTTCGCCGGCAATGCCAGGAACGACGTATTCAGCAGCGATTCCCGCGGCGGATAGCAGAACGCTGCACCGCTCAGATCCAACACCTCACCGCCCGCGCCTTCGAGCACACCCTGCGCCGCCGCCGTGTCCCACTGCGAAGTCGGCGCCAGTCGCGGATAGCAATCGGCCGCCCCTTCCGCCAACAGGCAAAACTTCAGCGAGCTACCAATGCTCGTCAACTGCAATTCGCCCAGGCTGGCGCTCAGGCCGGCGAGCAAACGCTCCTGCTCAGGGCTGGAATGCCGGCGGCTGGCGACGACCGTAAATGCCTCACCCGGCCCAGGCACGTCACGCACCTGAATCGAAACCGGCGTGCCGTCCTTGTCGCAACGCCATGCGCCGAGACCGGCACCACCGACATAGAAACGACCGTTGGTGGGCATCGACACCACGCCAAATACCACCTGACCGTTTTCAATCAGCGCGATGTTGACGGTAAATTCTTCACTGCCACTGATGAACTCCTTGGTGCCGTCCAGCGGATCCACCAGCCACCAGCGCTGCCATCCGGCGCGCACGTTCTGCGCGATGTTGGCGTCTTCTTCCGACAGCACCGGAATGCTTGGGTCCAGCGCCGTCAGGCCCGCCACGATCACATGGTGTGCCGCCAGGTCGGCAGCGGTCACCGGCGAGTCATCGGACTTGGCCGTGACTTCGACGCCTGCGCGCCAGAACGGCAGAATCGCGTCGCCTGCCTGCAATGCCAGCGCAACCACCGGCGCCATCAACGGATGGGGAAAGTTCATCGACATCTCACTCATAACTGAAAGAACCCGCGCTGGGTCAGCAGGTCACGGGTCAAATAAAGCGCCGCCAGTGCGCGGCCTTCGGAGAATTGCGGGTTCTGCGCCAGCATCGACAAGTCACGCAGGTTGACCTTGTCGACCCGCATCGGCTCGGGCTCATCCCCTTCCAGGCGCTCTTCATACAAATCGGTGGCCAGCACCACTTGGATCTTCTGGCTCATGTAACCGGGCGACAACGACAGCTCGGTCAGATGTTCCAGTTGTCGCGCGCCAAAACCGGCTTCTTCCTTGAGCTCGCGCTCGGCCGCCGCCAGTACATCTTCGCCCGGCTCGATCAAACCTTTAGGCAATGACAGCTCATACTCGTCAGTCCCACCGCAGTATTCCTCGACCAACACTGCGTGTTCGGCATCGAGCATCGCCACGATCATCACCGCGCCGTAGCCGGCGCCCTTGCCGACCAATCGTTCGTAGGTGCGCTCCACGCCATTGGAAAAACGCAGTTTCAGCTCTTCAACGCAAAACAGACGACTGGTGGCGACGATCTCGCGGGCGAGTACGGTAGGTTTCTGGCGCATGCAAAGCTCCTTGGCGTGAACGCGCTACTATAACGCGGCTTTCCCGATTGTTTACGTCGGATATCTTTCTACCGCTCGAGACGTTGCCATGCCTTCTTTACCCTGGTCCGACATCGATACCGTCCTGCTGGACATGGACGGCACGCTGCTGGATCTGCACTTCGACAACCATTTCTGGCTGGAACACCTGCCCCAGCGCTACGCCGAACTGCACGGGGTCAGCCGGGCGATGGCCGACATGGAATTACAGCCGCTGTTCCAGCGTCATGCCGGCCAGTTGCAGTGGTACTGCCTGGATTTCTGGAGCACAGAACTGAAGCTGTCAGTGCGCGAGTTGAAGCAGGAGACCGCACACCTGATCGCTTTGCGGCCGGATGCCGACACCTTTCTCGAGGCGATCAAACGGGCCGGCAAGCGGGTGATCATGATCACCAACGCGCACCGCGATTCGTTGTCGCTGAAACTGGAGCGGATAGAACTGGCGCCGTACTTCGAGCGGCTGATCAGCTCGCATGATTACGGTTTCCCCAAGGAGAACCCGCAGTTCTGGGATGCCTTGCAAGCGGACATCGGTTTCGATCCGACCCGCAGCCTGTTTATCGACGACACCCTGCCGATCTTGCGCAGCGCGCGGGATTTTGGTGTGGCGCATTTGCTGGCAGTCAGACAGCCCGACAGCCGCAAAGGCCCGAGGGACACCGCCGAGTTTGCCGCCGTCGAGGATTACCGCGACCTGATCGCCAACCTTTGATCCGCTGTAGGAGCTGCCGCAGGCTGCGATCTTTTGATCTTGCAGTTTAAAGATCAAAAG
>NZ_RWIL01000049.1:0-168177 GCF_009764635.1 Pseudomonas sp. PB103
TTGAGCATTACAACGAGCAGCATCCGCACAGCGCTTTGAACTATCGCTCACCGAGGGAGTTCAGGCGCTTGGCAGCTGCATCAATTTAACGGGGAGTTGGTGTCCGGTTTTGTAGGGGCAAGTCCACGGCACTATTGAGCAAAGTCGCTAGCAGCTGAAGTTGTACTACTCGAGGGAGGGTTCGGATCATTGGATTTGCCGTTATTAAGACAGCGAGTTGTTTAGAGTGCCTTTATGGATGGCGATGTATCGATAAACGTACTTTTGTTGCTTTATCCAATGATTCGGCCACTACTATTGCTGAGTATCCGTCACGATGGGCAAAAACCATCACATACAAACAACACGTTTACAAATACTAGTATCCGTCACCGATGAAGATCAGAGCACTCTGTAGTCCTTCTCCCTTCGCTACGACCTTCAACGATAGATGTGATTTTTTATTGATTGAACAAACGACTTATCCCACTCGCTAAAGAAGAAGGTTCATGTTCAATGAAATCACTAGACCGCAATAGACGGTAGAGATAACCCGCTTAGCGATTCGGCGCTACTCGCCTGCTCCTCCATCAACCAATCGACAAACTGTTGAATCAACACCCCACGCCGTTTTCGCTGCGGCAACACCACGTAATACCCCAACCGCGACAGCGTCGTTTCAGCAATTGGCCGACACAACAAACCCTGGATCAGCAAGTTATCCACAAGGTGGCGCCAACCGATCGCCACGCCTTGCCCGCCAATCGCCGCTTGAATCAACAGCGTGTAATTGTCGAACCGCAACTGCCCCGGCGCTGGCGGCGTGCTGATGCCTAACTCGCGAAACAGTCCGCTCCAGTCGAACCAGTTGCTGCTGTTTTCGCCACGCAGGTGCAGCAGCGGCAACTCCAGCAACGCCTGAGCGGGCAAGGGCAGGGCGCGCTCCTTGAGCAATTGCGGGCTGCACACCGGGAACACTTCTTCGCTGAACAACCAATGGCTTTCGCCCTGCTTGAAGCGCCCGTCGCCAAACAGGATCGCCACGTCGATGTCGGTGCGCAGCATGTTGTGGTTGCGTTCGCTGGTGACCAGGCTGACGTCGACGTGGGGATTGGCCTCATGGAAGCGGTGCAGACGCGGCATCAGCCAGTACGCGGCGAAGGCGAAATCGGTGGCAACTTGCAGTACCTCATGTTGCTGCTGTGCGCTGATCGCGCTCAACCCTGCGTCGATATTCTGTAAACCGAGGCTAACTTGCTCGAAAAGGATTACACCGACTTCGGTTAACTCGATGCCTCGGTAGATGCGATCAAACAGCCGCGTGCCGAGCTGTTCCTCCAGTCGTTTGATCTGCTGGCTGATCGCCGGTTGCGTGGTGCCCAATTCGACCGCTGCTGCAGTAAAACTGCGATGACGAGCGGCGGCTTCGAAGGCGCGTAGCAGGTCGAGCGACAGATCGCCCAAGGCTTCATACATAAGCTGTGCTTATCCTAGTCATTGCCCGGCGCGGGCTTTACCCGACAGAGCATGGACTCCATGCTCGATCGCAGCAATGTCGCATAAATATTCACTATGGAATGCCGCGATCACATGAAGCGCAAGAATATTCTTTTCATCATGGCCGATCAGATGGCCGCGCCAATGTTGCCGTTCTACGGCCCTTCGCCAATCAAACTGCCGAATCTTTCCCGCCTCGCCGAACAAGGCGTGGTGTTCGATGCCGCTTACTGCAACAGCCCGTTGTGCGCGCCGTCGCGTTTCACTTTGGTCAGCGGCCAGTTGCCGAGCAAGATCGGCGCCTACGACAACGCTGCCGATTTCCCTGTCGATGTGCCGACCTACGCCCACTACTTGCGCCGTCTCGGCTATCGCACGGCGCTGTCGGGCAAGATGCATTTCTGCGGCCCGGATCAGCTGCACGGCTATGAAGAGCGTCTGACCAGCGACATCTATCCGGCCGATTACGGTTGGTCAGTGAACTGGGATGAGCCGGACGTGCGGCCGACCTGGTATCACAACATGTCCTCGGTATTGCAGGCTGGGCCATGCGTGCGCACCAACCAACTCGATTTCGATGAAGAGGTGGTGTTCAAGGCGCAGCAGTACCTGTTCGATCACATCCGCGAAGATGGCGATCAGCCGTTTTGCCTGACCGTATCGATGACTCACCCACACGACCCGTACACGATTCCCAAAGCGTTCTGGGATTTGTACGACGATGCCGATATCCCTTTGCCTACAACCCCGGATCAACACGAACTCGATCCGCACTCGCAGCGCCTGCTCAAGGTTTATGACCTGTGGGATAAACCGCTGCCTGTGGATAAGATCCGCGATGCGCGTCGGGCGTATTTCGGGGCGTGCAGTTATATCGACGCCAACGTCGGCAAACTTCTGCTAACCCTCGAGGAAACCGGGCTGATCGATGACACCATCATTGTGTTCTCCGGTGACCACGGCGACATGCTCGGCGAGAAAGGCCTCTGGTACAAAATGCACTGGTACGAAATGGCCGCCCGCGTGCCGCTGTTGATCAGTGCGCCGGGCCAATTTGGTGCCGGTCGGGTCAGCGCGGCGGTGTCTACCGCTGACCTGTTGCCGACTTTCGTGGAACTGGCCGGCGGCACCCTGGAGCCGGGCTTGCCACTGGATGGCCGCTCGCTGGTCTCGCATCTGCAAGGGCAGGGCGGTCACGACGAAGTGTTCGGCGAATACATGGCCGAAGGCACTGTCAGCCCGTTGATGATGATCCGTCGCGGCGCCTACAAATTTATCTACAGTGAAAGCGACCCTTGCCTACTCTTCGACGTAAGCAACGATCCGCGCGAACTGGAAGAACTCAGTCAATCGCCGCAACATCGCCGGCTGTTCGACGATTTTCTTGCCGAAGCGCGGGCCAAATGGGACATTCCGGCGATTCACCAAGAGGTGCTCGCCAGCCAGCGCCGCCGGCGTTTTGTTGCCGACGCGCTGACCATCGGCAAGCTGAAGAGCTGGGATCACCAGCCGCTGGTGGATGCCAGTCAGCAGTACATGCGCAACCACATCGACCTCGATGATCTGGAACGCAAAGCACGTTATCCACAACCCTGCCAAAACCAATAATGTTAAGGGGAAGTCCATGCGTAAGTTATCCACAGTAGTGACGGTTGGCCTGCTCGCGCTGAGCAGCGCTGCGGCCTTCGCCGAGCAGAGTTGCGACACGGTGAAAATGGCCGACCCGGGCTGGAGCGACATCGCCGCGACCAATGCGATCACCGGGTTTCTGCTGGATGGCATGGGCTACAAGGCCAAAGTCGACACCCTCGCGGTGCCGATCACCTTTGGTGGGTTGAAGGACGGCCAGGTGGATGTCTTCCTCGGCAACTGGATGCCGGCGCAGCAGGGCTTCTACGACAAGTTCGTCGCCACCGGCGACGTCACGCAATTGGCGAAGAACCTCGACGGCACCGAATTCACCCTCGCTGTGCCGGACTACGTGTGGGATGCGGGTGTGCATAACTTTGCCGACCTGAACAAATACGCCGACAAGTTCGACAAGAAGATCTACGGCATCGGCTCGGGCGCGCCGGCGAATATCTCGTTGCAGGAAATCATCAAGAAGAACGACTTCGACCTGGGCCAGTGGAAGCTGATCGAGTCCAGCGAACAGGCGATGTTGGCCGAAGTGTCGCGGGCGGTGAAGAAACAGAAATTCGTCACCTTCCTTGGCTGGACGCCGCACCCGATGAACGTGCAGTTGAAGATGCATTACCTGAAGGGTGGCGAGAAATACTTCGGAGACACTGGCAGCGTGTTCACGTTGACGCGTAAGGGCTATGCCGAGGCGTGTCCGAATGTGGGTAAATTGCTGACCAATCTGTCGTTCACGCAGGAAATGGAGAACAGCATCATGGCTGAGGTGGTGAACAAGAAGGTCACTAATGCCGCGGCGGCGAAGGCGTGGATCAAGGCGAATCCGGCGGTATTGGACAAGTGGCTGGACGGGGTGAAGACGGTTGACGGGAAGGATGCGTTGGCGGCGGTTAAGGCGAAGCTTTGATTGTGGGGTGGCTGGATGAGTGATCGGCTTGAGATTTTTGCCCCCTCACCCCAGCCCTCTCCCCAGGGGGCGAGGGGAAAGGGAGCCGATCGTTGTTGGATTCTAAACTTGCGCTCAACTCCGAAATTGCAGGTCGGTGCATCTCCATCAAACACCTCGGTCAGTTCCCTCTCCCTCCGGGAGAGGGCTAGGGTGAGGGCCCTTTCCCTGACACCCTGATAACCTTGAACAAAACCCCAACCGCGAGGACCCATGGCCTTCCCCAGCCGCCACTCTCTCTTCCCCTTCCTGACCTGGCTCCCGCGGCAAACCCGCGCCAGCGTAGGGCGGGATCTGATCGTCGGCCTCAGCGGCGCAATTCTCGCGTTACCCCAGTCGATTGCCTACGCACTGATCGCCGGCCTCCCACCCGAATACGGGCTCTACGCTGCGATCATCCCGGTGTTGATCGCCTGCCTGTGGGGCTCATCCTGGCACTTGATCTGCGGTCCAACAGCGGCCATTTCCATCGTGCTGTACGCCAGCGTCAGTCCGTTGGCCGTGCCGGCCTCGCAGGACTACATCACGCTGATCCTGCTGCTGACCTTGCTCGCGGGGATTTTCCAGTGGCTGCTCGGCCTGCTGCGCTTCGGTGCGCTGGTGAATTTCGTCTCGCATTCAGTGGTGCTCGGCTTCACCCTCGGCGCGGCGGTGGTGATCGCCATCGGGCAATTGCCGAACCTGCTGGGGCTGGAGTTGCCGGCCAAAGCCACGGCGCTGGCGAGTTTGATGGATCTGTTGCAACACCTCAGGGCTGTGGATAAATCGTCGTTAGTTCTGGGCGTAGCCACGGTGGTGGTCGGCGTGGTGCTGAAACAACTGCTGCCGCGCTGGCCAACGCTGCTGATCACGTTGGTGCTGGCCAGTTTGCTGGTGTGGTTTTGGCCAGCGATGTTCGGCCATGTGCACCTGGTCAGCGCGTTTGTCGGGCGCCTGCCGCCGTTCAGTGGCTTGCCGCTGGATCTGGACTTGATCCTGCGCTTGCTGCCCAGCGCTGTGGCGGTAGGCATGCTCGGTTTGGTCACCAGCCTGTCGATCGCGCGCTCGATTTCGGCACGCTCGCAGCAGTTGCTCGATGCCAATCAGGAAGTCCGCGCGCAGGGCTTATCCAATATCCTCGGGGCGTTCTTTTCCGGGTCGCTGTCAGCCGGATCGTTTACCCGTTCAGGGTTGAGCTACGAGGCGGGCGCCTGTTCGCCATTGGCCGGGATCTTTTCAGCGATCTGGGTGGCGTTGTTTGCGATTTTTGGTGCCGGGCTGATTTCGCACATTCCGATTCCGGCGATGGCCGGCAGCATTCTGCTGATCGCTTGGGGCTTGGTCGATCATCGCGGCATTCGCGCGTTGCTGCGGGTCAGCCGTGCCGAGTTCGTGGTCATGGCGCTCACATGCCTGGCGACGTTGCTGCTGGAGTTGCAGACGGCGATTTATGCCGGGGTGCTGGCGTCGCTGTTCTTCTATCTCAAGCGCACCTCGCAGCCGCGCGTGCAGCATTGGCGCGACGGTGAGGACGATGTGTTGCGGGTTGGCGGCTCGATCTTTTTCGGCGCCAGCCATTACTTGCAAGTGCGCTTGCAGCGGATGCACGGCGCGCGCGTGGTGATCGAGGCGCAGCAGATCAACTTCATCGATTATTCGGGGGTGGAGATGCTGCATCAGGAGGCGCGACGCTTGCTCAGCCAGAGTCGCAGTTTGACCTTGCGCCGGGCGCGGCCGCAGGTGGTGGAGGAATTGAGAAAGCTTGAGGGGCCGGAGAAATGTCCGATCCGGTTTGAGGATTGATCTGATATCGGTGTCGACTTCAATCGCTGGCAAGCCAGCTCCCACAGGGAATTAGGTGATCCTTGTGGGAGCTGGCTTGCCAGCGATGCTTTTAAAGGGCCAACTGGCGGCGTAATTCGGTCAGTACTGGCGCCGTATCGGGGCGGACACCGCGCCACAGGAAGAACGCCTCGGCGGCTTGCTCGGCGAGCATCCCCAAACCATCCATCGACACCGCCGCGCCATGCTCGCTGGCCCAGCGGCAGAACGCCGTCGGTTCCTTGCCGTACATCATGTCGTAGCACAGGGTTTTACCCGGCTCGATCAGGCTCGGCGCAATCGGCGGTACATCGCCGGTCAGGCTCGCCGACGTGGCGTTGATGATCACGTCCACCGGCTCGCGCAGCCAGTCAAACCCGCTCGCCGACACAGGCCCCAGATCGCAGAACAACTCGGCCAGCAACTCAGCCTTGTCCACCGTGCGATTGGCGATGATCACCGACGCCGGTTGCTCCGCCAGCAACGGCTCCAGCGCGCCACGTACTGCGCCGCCCGCACCGAGCAGCAAAATGCGTTTGCCGGTCAGGCTGAACCCGGCGTTTACCGTCAGATCCCGCACCAGTCCGGCGCCGTCAGTGTTGTCGCCGAGCAGCGAGCCATCGGCCAGTTTGCTCAAGGTATTCACCGCGCCAGCACGCTGTGCTCGCGCAGTGAGGCTGTTGGCCAGACGATAGGCGTCTTCCTTGAACGGCACGGTCACATTGGCGCCGCGACCTTCTACGAAAAAGGCTTTAGCGCAGCCGGAAAAATCGTCGAGCGGCGCCAGCAGGGTGCCGTAGTCGAGGCTCTGACCGGTCTGCTCAGCGAACAACTTGTGAATCATCGGCGATTTGCTGTGGCCGATCGGGTTACCGAAAACGACGTAACGATCCATCAGAAATCCTCAGGCCTCGGCCAACCAGTCGCGGTCTTGCAGGAAGTACTCGGTCAGGCGCGCTTCTTCGCTGCCCGGCTCGGCTTTCCAGTCGTAGCCCCAGCGCACTTGTGGCGGCAGCGACATCAGGATCGATTCGGTACGCCCGCCCGATTGCAGGCCGAACAACGTGCCACGGTCGTACACCAGGTTGAATTCAACGTAACGGCCACGGCGGAATTCCTGGAATTCACGCTGCTGCGCGGTGAACGCAGCGTTTTTACGGCGCTGCACGATTGGCAAATACGCATCGATGTAGGCGTCGCCGATCGCGCGCATGAAAGCGAAGCTGGTGTCGAAGTCCCACTCGTTCAGGTCATCGAAGAACAGCCCGCCGATGCCGCGCGGTTCGTGACGATGCTTGATGTGAAAGTAGGTGTCGCACCAGGCTTTGTAGCGCGGGTAGACGTCCGGTCCGAAGGGCGCGCAGGCCTGCTCGGCGACGCGGTGCCAGTGGATGCAGTCTTCTTCGTTGCCGTAATACGGGGTCAGGTCGAAGCCGCCGCCGAACCACCAGACGGGTTCTTCACCTTCTTTCTCAGCGATGAAAAAGCGCACGTTAGCGTGAGACGTCGGCACATGCGGGTTGTGCGGGTGGATCACCAGCGATACGCCGAGGGCTTCAAAACCGCGACCGGCCAATTCCGGACGATGAGCGCTGGCGGACGGCGGCAGACCGCTGCCGAAGACGTGTGAGAAGTTGACGCCGCCCTTTTCGATCAGCGTGCCGTTCTCGATCACGCGGGTGCGACCGCCACCGCCAGCCGGCCGGGTCCAGGCGTCTTCGACGAAGCGCGTGCCGCCGTCTTCGAGTTCGAGTGCGGCGCAGATGCGGTCTTGCAGGTCGAGCAGATAGGCCTTTACGGCGTCGGTGCGGGTCGTCATGGCTTCACCTTGAATCGGGCGGCGCCCCGCAGGCGGGCGACGCAAATGGGCGCGTAGCATACCACCGCAGAACAGCGCGCCGCAGTTGACGAAGATCAAGCATGGGAGTTGGATAGGGGGCTCACGAAAGACCCAAGGAGAGCAGGCAGATGGCAAAGCGTATCCAGTTCCGCGCCCACGGCGGCCCCGAAGTGCTCGAATTTGTTGACTACGAACCCGCCGCGCCCGGCCCCAACCAAGTGCGCGTGGCCAACAAGGCGATCGGCCTGAATTTCATCGACACCTATTTCCGCAGCGGTCTGTATGCGCCACCAGCCTTGCCGTCAGGTCTCGGGGCCGAAGGTGCAGGCGTGGTTGATGCCGTCGGCAGCGGCGTTACCCGCTTCAAGGTCGGTGATCGCGTGGCGTACGGCAGTGGGCCGTTGGGCGCTTACAGCGAGTTTCACGTGTTGCCTCAGGACAATCTGGTGAAGCTGCCGGATGAAATCAGTTTCGAAACGGCGGCGGGGGTGATGCTCAAGGGCCTGACCGTGCAGTACCTGTTGCGCCAGACCTATGAGCTGAAGGGTGGCGAAACCATTTTGTTCCACGCCGCAGCCGGTGGTGTCGGTTCGCTGGCCTGCCAATGGGCCAAGGCCCTGGGCGTGAAGCTGATCGGTACCGTCAGCTCGAAAGAGAAAGCTGAACTGGCCAAGGCCAATGGCGCTTGGGCGACCATCGATTACAGCCACGAGAACGTCGCCGAGCGTGTGCTGGCGCTGACCGATGGCAAGAAAGTCCCGGTGGTTTACGACGGTGTGGGCAAGGACACGTGGCTGACGTCGCTGGACAGCGTTGCACCGCGCGGTTTGTTGGTGAGTTTTGGTAATGCGTCAGGTGCGGTGGACGGGGTGAACCTGGGGATTCTTTCGGCGAAAGGCTCGCTGTACGTGACCCGGCCGACACTGGCGACTTACGCCAATAACGCCGAGAACTTGCAGCGGATGGCCGATGAGCTGTTTGAGATGATCATCAGCGGCAAGATCAAGGTGGATATCAGTCAGCGCTATTCGTTGGCTGAGGCGGCCAAGGCGCAAACTGAGTTGTCGGCTCGACGCACTACAGGTTCGACCATTCTGTTGCCTTGAGGACGCCATCGCTGGCAAGCCAGCTCCCACAAGAATCTTCGGTGGACATAGATTTTATGTACAACGCCGAACCTGTGGGAGCTGGCTTGCCAGCGATGGGAGCAACTCGGTTCTAAGCCGGGCGCACGATGTTGCCCGTGGCCAGATCGCGAATCAGGCTCGGGTTCTTGCGCCCACCCAATTCCCCGCCCAGCACCAGATCAATCTGCCCCCGGAAATACTGCTCGACGCGCAACCGCGTGCGCGCTGCCGGGCGTCCTTGCGGGTTGGCCGAGGTCGAAATCAGCGGCCCGACCATCGAGCACAGATCACGCACCTGCGGATGATCGCTGACCCGCAGCGCCACCGTGTCGTGCACACCCGTCACCCATTCCGGCAGCAGGCATTGGTGCGGCACCAGCCAGGTGTTCGGCCCCGGCCAGGTGCTGGCCATGCGATCGAGCCATTCTTGCGGGAAGTCTTCGAACAGGAAGTCGAACTGGCGAATGTTGTCGGCGACCAGAATCAGGCCCTTGTCGACCGAGCGATTCTTGATCGCCAGCAGCCGATCCACCGCCTCTTCATTCCACGGGTCGCAACCCAGCCCCCAGACGGCTTCGGTTGGATAGGCAATCACCGCCCCGGCGCGAATCTCTCGTGCGGCTTGTTGCACACGCCAACTGTTGACCATGAAAAAACTCTCCACAAACAGGTTTCGCGCAGTTTACCGATCTTCCTTGTAAAACCTAGCTCACCCGCGCAAACCAGCGGCCGTTTTCACTCACCGCGCGGCCATCCATTTCCAGTTCGGTCAGCGCTGCCAGCACTTTCGGTAAAGCCCAGCCGCTGCTGTCGGCCAGACCTTCGCTGGTGTGCGGCGCGGCGTGCAGCAGAATGAGCAGTGGATGGTCGACTTGCGGCGTGTCTGTGGACAGCGGCAAACGCTGCCAGCCGCGCAGTGCTTCGAGGATGTGCTCAATGGTTTCCACCAGCACCGCGCCATCCCGAATCAACTGGTGACAGCCCCGTGCACCCGGGTGATGGATCGAGCCGGGAATCGCGTAAACCTCGCGCCCCTGTTCTGCCGCCAGCCTTGCCGTGATCAAAGAACCGCTGGCGACGCTGGCCTCGACCACCAGCACACCGAGGGACAAACCGCTGATGATCCGATTGCGCCGGGGGAAGTTGCTCGCGGTCGGCCCGGCGTCCAGCGGAAACTCCGAAAGCACCGCGCTGCCGGACGCAATCATCGCGTCGGCCAAGCGTCGATTGCGCTGTGGATAAAAGTTTTCCAGCCCGGTGCCGAGCACCCCGACAGTCAGCCCACCGACATCCAGCGCGGCCTGATGCGCAGCGGCATCTATGCCCAGCGCCAGACCGCTGGTGATGACAAAACCGGCCCCGGCGAGGCTGCGGGAAAACGCCGCTGCGGTGTCCATTCCCGGACGCGAAGCGCGGCGGCTGCCGACCATCGCCAGTTGCGGTTTTTCGAGAATCAGCGGATCACCGGCGACAAACAGCAACGGTGGCGGATCCGGAATTTGCGCCAGCAGCGCCGGGTAATCTGCCTGATCCCACATCAGCAAATGATGCTCCGGCCGCTCTAGCCAGCGCATTGCGTGGCTGGCGCCATCGCGCACCTCGGGACTACGGCGCGCTTCGGCACTCGACGTTGGCAAGCCCAACGAGCGCCAGGCACTGGCCGGCGCACTGATGGCTTTCGACGCCGAGCCAAAGGCTTCGAGCAATTTTGTAAAACGCTTGGGGCCGATGTCCGGCAAGCGGTGCAGGCGCAGACGCGCTTCCAGTTCCGCCGGCGAAACCGACGTGCAGACAGACAGCATGATTGGATCATCCTTGATCGTTATAAGCCCCGAACCATTCGGAACAAGCTGTGGATAACTCTGTTGGTAACTTGTGAAGCAAGCTTACGGATTTCGCACCTTGTCGAGCACCGCCAGCGAGCGCGATGCGTTAAGGACGAGGCCGTAACTGAGTTTGTCGTAGGTACGGAACACCATCAGCAAACCGGCGCGTTCGTCGGGAATTTTCAGCGGTTGGCCGGTGATGCGGTCGCGCACGGTTTCGCCGGTTTTCATCACCTCCAGCACATTGCCTTCGACCAGCCCGTCGCGTTTGCCTTTGTTCAGGGTGACCACGTCCATCACGCCGATCTGGGTGACGCCGCGTGGTACGTCAATGATCACGCCGTTGATGCTGGTGGTCGGCGCGCTGGGCATGAAGGTCGAGTTGATTGAGCGCTCTTCACCGCTGAACAAGCGGTCGCCGAGGCGCACTTCCTGCGTGGTGCGTTGCAGGGCGAGGGTGGCAACGTCGCCTTCGGTCGCGACGATTTCACCGCCGCCGATGTCGTCGGCATTGATGCCGAGAAACTCCTTGGTCTGCGGATCGGTGTAGACCTTGCCCTGGCGGAAGATGCCGTAGACCGGTTGATTCGGGTCGAAATGGCCGCGCGCGTAAATACGGTCGCCGGTGCCGCTGAGCACTCGTTCGGCATCGCCGGCGACGATGTACGGCGCCTTGTCGAAATCTTCGGCCTTGTCGACGATGCGGTTGCTCAGCAGAAAACTGTTGATCGATTTCAGTGGAATGCTCGGAATCGCCTCGGCCACCGGGCTGGTGCGAATCCGTGGCGACAGTTTGATGGTGCCGCGCGACTCGCCGCGATTGAGCGTCAGACGCGGCTGGCCATTGACGTAGCTGAGCGTCAGCGTGTCGCCGGGATAGATCAGGTTGGGGTTTTCAATCTGCGGATTGGCCCGCCACAACTGTGGCCATTGCCAGGGCTCGCGCAGGTATTTGCCGGAAATGTCCCAGAGTGTGTCACCCGTAACCACTGTGTATTGCTGTGGAAAACCATCCCTGAGCTGCACTTGCCCTTGCGCTACGCCGGCCGAAGCCAGCAACAGCAGGGCGAGTAGTGTTTTCCTCATGCAGTGAATCCCTTTATCATGTGCGTTCGCGTGAACCGTCAGAGCCCCCGTGGCTCGCTTGTGCAAAATGCACAAGCTACGCTTCACAACGGTAGCCTGCATCTTCGGACCTGCCAGGCCATCGCCCGACTTTACTCAACACGTGCAGCAATCAGCCTATGGCCATTTTAGACATCCTCGAATTCCCGGACCCGCGTCTGCGCACTATCGCCAAGCCTGTGGCTGTAGTGGACGACGAAGTGCGTCAGTTGGTCGATGACATGTTTGAAACAATGTATGAAGCGCCGGGCATCGGCCTAGCCGCGACCCAGGTCAACGTGCACAAACGTATCGTCGTGATGGACCTTTCCGAAGACCGCACCGAGCCACGGGTGTTCATCAACCCCGAGTTCGAATCGCTGACCGAAGAAATGGAGCAATACCAGGAAGGCTGCCTGTCGGTACCGGGTTTCTACGAAAACGTCGACCGCCCGCAGAAGGTCAAGATCAAGGCGCTGGACCGCGACGGCAAGCCCTATGAACTGATCGCCGAAGGCCTGCTCGCGGTGTGCATCCAGCACGAATGCGACCACCTCAACGGCAAATTGTTCGTCGATTACCTGTCCACGCTCAAACGCGACCGGATCAAGAAGAAACTGGAAAAGCAGCACCGCCAGAACGCTTGATGCCCCTCTTCAAAGGCTTGCTGCGGCAAGCCTTTTTCTTTTTATGAGACTCCCTTCATGACTGAGCCACTGCGCATCGTTTTTGCCGGTACCCCGGAATTCGCCGCCGAACACCTCAAGGCCCTGCTGAACAGCCCTTACGAGATCGTTGCGGTCTACACCCAACCGGATCGTCCGGCCGGTCGCGGGCAAAAACTGATGCCGAGCCCGGTCAAACAGCTCGCGCTGGAAAATAATATCCAGGTATTGCAGCCGCCGACGTTGCGCAACGCTGACGCTCAAGCCGAGCTGGCCGCGTTGAAGCCGGACTTGTTGGTGGTGGTCGCCTACGGCCTGATCCTGCCGCAAGTGGTGCTGGATATTCCGCGCCTGGGTTGCATCAACAGTCACGCCTCGTTGCTGCCACGCTGGCGCGGTGCGGCGCCGATCCAGCGCGCCGTCGAACACGGTGATGCCGAGACCGGCGTGACCGTGATGCGCATGGAAGCCGGCCTCGACACCGGGCCGATGCTGCTCAAGGTCGTCACGCCGATCACTGGCGAAGACACTGGCGGCACGCTGCACGACCGTCTCGCCGAGATGGGCCCACCGGCCGTGGTGCAAGCGATTGCCGGTCTGGCCGCAGGCACGCTGGAAGGCGAAGTGCAGAACGATGAGCTCGCCACCTACGCGCACAAATTGAACAAAGATGAAGCACGCATCGACTGGAGCCGTCCGGCAATTGAGCTGGAGCGACTGGTTCGCGCCTTCAATCCATGGCCGATCACCCACAGCACTCTTAACGGTGAAGCACTGAAAGTGCTGGCGGCGACACTCGCCGACGGTAAAGGCGCGCCGGGTGAAATCCTCAGCGCCAGCAAGGACGGCCTGGTCGTCGCGTGCGGCGAACAAGCGCTGTGCCTGACCCGTCTGCAATTGCCCGGCGGCAAAGCACTGAATTTCAGCGACCTGTTCAACAGCCGTCGTGAGAAGTTCGCTGTCGGCACGGTGCTCGGCGCAGCGGTGGACGCGCAATGAACCCGCGTCTGGCCGCCGCCAAGGCACTCGCCGCCGTGCTCAGCGGCAAAGCCTCGCTGAACAGCTCTTTGCCGACACAATTGGACAAGGTCGAGGATCGCGATCGCGGTTTTACCCAGGATCTGGCGTTCGGCACCGCGCGCTGGCAGCCACGCCTGTCGGCGCTGGCGGAAAAACTCCTGCAGAAACCGTTCAAGGCTGCCGACGCCGATGTCGAGGCGTTGCTGCTGGTCGGTCTCTACCAATTGCTTTACACCCGCGTGCCGGCCCACGCCGCCATCGGCGAAACCGTCGGTTGCGCCGACAAACTGAAAAAACCTTGGGCCAAAGGCCTGCTCAACGCGGTGTTGCGTAACGCTCAGCGCGAAAGCGAGACGATTTTTGCCGAGCTGGAGCGTGATCCGGTGGTGCGCACTGCCCATCCGCGCTGGCTGCAAAAATCCCTCAAGGCGTTCTGGCCGGAACAGTGGGAAGCGATCTGCGAAGCAAACAATGCGCATCCGCCGATGATCCTGCGGGTCAATCGCCGCCATCACAGCCGCGACGCTTACCTTGGTCTGCTGACCGAGACCGGGATTGCCGCAACGCCCTGCGTTTACAGCCGCGACGGCATCATTCTCGAAGCCGCCGCCGACGTGCGCAGCCTGCCGGGTTTCGCCGAAGGCTGGATCAGCGTGCAGGACGAAGCGGCGCAACTGGCTGCCGACCTGCTCGATCTGGCGCCAGGCCAACGCGTGCTCGACGCCTGCTGCGCGCCGGGTGGCAAGACCTGTCACATCCTCGAAGCCGAACCGGCGCTGGCCGGCGTGGTCGCGGTGGATCTGGAAGCCAAGCGTCTGGTGCGCGTGAAGGAAAACCTTG
The DNA here is from genome assembly GCF_009764635.1 of Pseudomonas sp. PB103. Taxonomy (NCBI): domain Bacteria; kingdom Pseudomonadati; phylum Pseudomonadota; class Gammaproteobacteria; order Pseudomonadales; family Pseudomonadaceae; genus Pseudomonas; species Pseudomonas sp. PB103. Next base: position 14,283 of record NZ_RWIL01000049.1, read on the forward strand.
AGCGCCTCGGCCTCAACGCCGAACTGATCGCCGCCGACGGTCGCGACACCGAGAAATGGTGGGACGGCAAACCGTTCCAGCGCATTCTGCTCGACGCGCCATGCTCGGCCACCGGCGTGATCCGCCGCCATCCGGACATCAAGCTGACCCGTCAGCCCGACGACATCGTCGCCCTCGCGCAACTACAAGGCGAACTGCTCGACGCCATGTGGAAGACCCTCGAAGTCGGCGGCATTCTGCTGTACGCCACCTGCTCGACGCTGCCGACCGAGAACACCGAAGTGATCGCCGCGTTCCTTGAGCGTACGCCAGGCGCCCGGGAACTGGATCTGGCCACCACGGCCGGGATCAAACAGCCCCATGGTCGCCAATTGCTGGCCCAGCAGGGCGGGCATGACGGGTTCTACTACGCCAAGCTGATCAAGATCGCTGCCGCGCGCGGCTAAACGGATTCAATGGAGTGACTGGATGAAAATCATCATCCTCGGTGCGGGACAGGTCGGCGGTTCGCTGGCCGAGCATTTGGCCAGCGAGGCCAACGACATTACCGTCGTCGACACCGACGGCGAACGTCTGCGCGACCTCGGCGACCGCCTCGACATCCGCACCATCCAGGGCCGTGGCTCGCTGCCGTCGGTATTGCGCCAGGCCGGCGCGGATGATGCCGACATGCTGGTGGCCGTGACCAACAGCGACGAAACCAACATGGTCGCCTGCCAGGTCGCTCACACGCTGTTCCACACCCCGACGAAAATCGCCCGGGTGCGCGAAGCGTCCTACCTGAACCGCGAAGAGCAACTGTTCCAGAACGAAGCGATTCCGGTCGACGTGCTGATCAGCCCCGAGCAAGTGGTGACCAACTACATCAAGCGCCTGATCGAGTATCCGGGTGCGTTGCAGGTCATAGACTTCGCCGGAGGTCAGGCGCAACTGGTGGCGGTGCGCGCGTATTACGGCGGGCCACTGGTCGGTCAGCAACTGCGGCAGTTGCGCGAACACATGCCCAACGTCGAAACCCGCGTGGCGGCGATCTTCCGCCGCGACCGACCGATCCTGCCGCAGGGCGACACGGTGATCGAGGCCGACGACGAAGTCTTCTTCATCGCCGCCCGTGAGAATATTCGCGCGGTGATGAGCGAAATGCGCCGCCTCGACGAAACCTACAAGCGCATTGTCATTGCCGGCGGCGGGCAGATCGGTGAGCGTCTGGCCGAGGCCATCGAAAGCCGTTATCAGGTGAAGATCATCGAGATGAACCCGGCGCGCTGCCGCTACCTCTCCGACACCCTGGACAGCACCGTGGTGTTGCAGGGCAGCGCGTCCGACCGCGATTTGCTGCTGGAAGAGAACATCGCCGACGCCGATATCTTCCTCGCCCTGACCAACGATGACGAAGCCAACATCATGTCGTCGCTGCTGGCGAAACGGCTGGGGGCGAAGAAGGTCATGACGATCATCAACAACCCGGCCTACGTCGACCTGATTCAGGGCGGCGACATCGACATCGCCATCAGCCCGCAACTGGCGACCATCGGCACCCTGCTGGCCCACGTGCGCCGTGGCGATATCGTCAGCGTGCACTCACTGCGGCGCGGTGCGGCGGAAGCCATCGAGGCGATTGCTCACGGTGATGCGAAATCGAGCAAGGTGATTGGTAAACCGATCGAGAAAATCGGCCTGCCGCCGGGCACCACGATTGGCGCGGTAATCCGCAACGAACAAGTGATCATCGCCCACGACCACACGGTGATCGAAGCGGGCGACCATGTGATTCTGTTCCTTGTGGATAAAAAGCATATTCGTGATGTGGAGAAGCTGTTTCATGTGGGGTTGAGCTTCTTCTGATCCGGAATTTTCTGTGTCTGTTATGGCCTCATCGCTGGCAAGCCAGCTCCCACAGGGATCTTCGGTGTACATCACATTTGTGAACAACCCAAAACTCTGTGGGAGCTGGCTTGCCAGCGATGGCGGCGCCACAAATCTCCCCTGACACACCCGAAAAGGAATCCACCAATGCTCGAATCCCTGGAAAAAATGCTCGCCAAGGGTGTGGATAACTCCCTGCTGCGCTTCGGCCTGGGCAAGGGCTATCTGGATCTGGGCGAAAACGTTAAGGCTGCCGAGCATTTCCAGCGTTGTGTCGGCTTTGATCCGAAGTATTCAGCCGCGTGGAAACTGTTGGGCAAGGCGCAACTGGCGCTGGGCGACACTGCCGCCGCACGTCAGGCGTGGGAACAAGGTCTGGAAGCCGCCCGCGCCCATGGCGACAAGCAGGCCGAGAAGGAAATGACGGTGTTTCTGAAGAAACTCGATCGTCAGGCGCAGTAACGTTCTACAAGTAGCGCAGGCCGATTCCTTCGGCGTCGACCGTTACCACTTCCATTCGCACCCGTGGCGCGCCTGTGGGTAAATCCTGCACCTGGCCATAGACGACCGCGCCTTTGGGCAACGACGCCAGGCTCGGATGCTGCACATAGACCCCGGTTGGCGACAGATTGCGGGTTTGCCCGAGGCATTCGCCGAGGCTGTCGTGGGTGATTTTGATGCGGAAGGATTTGCGGTGTTCGGACATCTTGGTGCGCCCTTTTTTGAACGAGTTGTGGATAACTGGAGGAGCAAGATCAAAAGATCGTCCGATCGCGGCCCGAACCTTCGGCAGCTCCTACAGGTTATCCACAGATCATGCCAATCAGTTCAGTACCAGCGTTCTTCGCCGGGTGGACGCTTTTTGAAGCGTTTCATGCTCCACATGTACTGGCTCGGATAGGCAGCGACGTAGCGTTCGACGACTTTGCTCATCGCTGCGCAAGACTCGGCGGTATCGGTGCTGTACATGGCTTCCGGCGCGGCTTCGAGGATCACTTTGTAGCCGGAACCGTCGGGCAGGCGCAGCGCATGCAGGAACACGCCGACGGCTTTGCCACCGGCCAACATGTTTGGCACGAACTTGCTGGTCAGCGCTTGAGTGGCGAAGAACGGCACGAAGATCCCGGCGGATTCGGCCGGTTCCGGGTCAGCGGGAATGCCCACTGCACCACCTTTGCGCACTTCCTTGATGACGCTGAGGATGCCTTCCTTGGTGGAGGCGGCGACTTTGTTGCCCAGTTGCACGCGCTGTTTGCGCAGCAAATCATCCACAGCCTTGAGCTTCGGCGGGCGGTAGAAAATGATCGGTTTGCACTGGCTGCAATAGAAGTGGTTGAGCACTTCCCAGTTGCCGAGGTGACTGGTGATGCCGACCACGCCTTTGCCCGAGGCCAAGGCGTCTTTCAGCACGTCGAGGCCTTCGACTTCGCGCACCAGATCGATTGAGCGCTGCGCCGGCCAGATCCACGCGCAGGCGCTTTCGGTCAGCGACTTGCCGATGTCTTTCAGGCTCTGCCCGACCAATCGTTCACGCTCGGCCGGATCCATCTGTGGAAAACATTTGGCGAGGTTGATCCGCACCACGTCGCGGGAGCGGTTGGGGGTTTTCCACATGATCCAGCCGATCGCCGAACCCACGGCCTGCACGGCCCGCCATGGCAGCAGGGCAAACAGCCGCAGAGCGCCTACCAGCAAGGCGCCTTTAAACTTTTCCACAGGTCACTCCTGATCTTGTGCGGTGCGCGAGGCGGCCATTCTAACCGCCGTTGACGAGCTGCGCGTAGCGCTCGCAATCCTGGGTGTGGTCCATGACCATCCCCGAGGCCTGCATCAGCGCGTAGCAAATGGTCGGGCCGACGAACGTGAACCCGGCCTTTTTCAGGGCTTTGCTCATCGCCAGCGCTTCGGCGGTGATCGCCGGGACTTCGCTGCGATCCTTGAAATGATTGATGATCGGTTGGTCGTTGACGAACGACCAGAGGAAGGCCACCGGATCCTCCAGCGCCAGCCAGGCCTGGGCATTACGCCGGGCGGCATTGAGTTTGAGGCGGTTGCGGATGATCCCCGGATCGAGCATCAATTCGTCGATTTCGGCGTCGCTCATTTGCGCCACGCGCTGTACGTCAAAGCCGAACAACACCTCGCGATAACGCTCGCGTTTGCGCAGCACGGTGATCCAGGACAGGCCAGCCTGGAACCCTTCGAGCAAAAGCAACTCGAACAAACCCTGCGCATCGCGTAGCGGCGTGCCCCACTCCTGGTCGTGATAAGCCATGTACAGCGGATCTTCGGTACACCAAAAGCAGCGTGGCATAAGGCTCCAGGGGGCGTGCGCAGCAATGAATCGGGTATACTCCCGCTCTTTAAATCGCAGCCCAAGAAACAGGTGAATTTCGTGAGCCAGCCTACGCCAGCCGTGCGTACCTTCCAAGACTTGATCCTCGCGCTCCAGCAATACTGGGCCGAGCAAGGTTGCGTGGTACTTCAGCCCTACGATATGGAAGTAGGCGCCGGCACTTTCCACACCGCGACCTTCCTCCGTGCCATCGGCCCGGAAACCTGGAACGCCGCTTACGTGCAGCCAAGCCGCCGTCCGACTGACGGCCGTTACGGCGAAAACCCGAACCGTCTGCAGCACTACTATCAGTTCCAGGTCGTGCTCAAGCCGAACCCGGACAACTTCCAGGAACTGTACCTGGGCTCCCTCAAGCATGTCGGCCTGGACCCACTGGTCCACGACATTCGCTTCGTCGAAGACAACTGGGAATCGCCGACCCTCGGCGCCTGGGGTCTGGGCTGGGAAGTCTGGCTGAACGGCATGGAAGTGACTCAGTTCACTTACTTCCAGCAGGCGGGCGGCATCGAGTGCTACCCGGTGACCGGCGAGATCACTTACGGTCTCGAGCGTCTGGCCATGTACCTGCAAGGCGTGGATTCGGTCTACGACCTGGTCTGGGCTGACGGCCCGATGGGCAAAGTCACCTACGGCGACGTGTTCCACCAGAACGAAGTGGAGCAGTCCACTTACAACTTCGAACACGCCAACGTCGACAAACTGTTCGAACTGTTCGACTTCTATGAAAGCGAAGCCAAGCGTCTGATCGAACTCGACCAGCCGCTGCCGTTGCCGAGCTACGAAATGGTCCTGAAGGCGTCGCACACCTTCAACCTGCTGGATGCGCGCCGGGCGATCTCGGTGACCGCGCGTCAGCAATACATTCTGCGCGTACGCACCCTGGCGCGTTCCGTTGCGCAAGCCTACCTGCTGGCGCGCGCCAAGCTGGGCTTCCCGATGGCGACCCCGGATCTGCGTGACGAAGTACTGGCCAAGCTGGAGGCAGCACAATGAGTGCGCAAGATTTTCTGGTTGAACTGGGCACCGAAGAACTGCCACCGAAAGCCCTGAACACCCTGGCTGACGCGTTCCTCGCCGGTATCGACAAGGGCCTGCAAGCCGCTGGCCTGAGCTACGAAACCAAAACCGTCTACGCCGCGCCGCGTCGTCTGGCTGTGCTGATCACCGCGCTGGCCACCCAGCAACCGGATCGCAGCATCAACCTCGACGGCCCGCCACGTCAGGCGGCGTTCGACGCTGACGGTAATCCAACGCAAGCAGCTCTGGGCTTCGCCAAGAAATGCGGCGTTGATCTGAGCGAAATCGATCAGAGCGGCCCGAAACTGCGTTACAGCCAGAGCATCGCCGGCAAGCCGACCGCGAGCCTGCTGCCGACCATCGTCGAAGACTCGCTGAACGACCTGCCGATCCCGAAACGCATGCGTTGGGGTGCGCGCAAGGAAGAGTTCGTGCGTCCGACCCAGTGGCTGGTGATGCTGCTCGGTGACCAGGTCATCGACTGCACCATCCTCGCGCAGAAGGCTGGCCGTGATTCCCGTGGTCACCGCTTCCATCACCCGGAAAGCGTACGCATCGGTTCGCCGTCGAGCTACCTCGCTGACCTGCGTGCCGCTTACGTGCTGGCCGACGCCAACGAGCGTCGCGAGATCATCAGCAAGCGCACCGAAGAGCTGGCCACCCGTCAGGAAGGCACGGCAATCGTTCCGCCGGCACTGCTCGACGAAGTGACCGCGCTGGTTGAATGGCCGGTGCCGCTGGTGTGCTCGTTCGAGGAACGTTTCCTCGACGTGCCGCAAGAAGCGCTGATCACCACCATGCAGGACAACCAGAAGTACTTCTGCCTGCTGGATGCCGACGGCAAGTTGCTGCCACGTTTCATCACCGTGGCCAACATCGAAAGCAAAGATCCACAGCAGATCATCGCCGGTAACGAGAAAGTGGTTCGCCCACGCCTGACCGACGCCGAGTTCTTCTTCAAGCAAGACAAGAAGCAAAAACTCGAAGCTTTCAACGATCGCCTGAAGAACGTGGTGTTCCAGGAAAAACTCGGCAGCGTCTACGACAAGGCCGAGCGTGTTTCCAAGCTGGCCGCTTACATCGCCGCGCGCATCGGTGGCAACGCTTCGTGGGCTGCCCGTGCTGGCCTGCTGTCGAAGTGCGACCTGGCCACCGAAATGGTTGGCGAGTTCCCGGAGATGCAAGGTGTCGCCGGTTACTACTACGCCCTCAATGACGGCGAGCCGGAAGACGTCGCGCTGGCGCTGAACGAGCAGTACATGCCACGCGGTGCCGGTGCAGAACTGCCGGCGACCCTGACCGGTGCCGCCGTTGCGATCGCTGACAAGCTCGACACCCTGGTCGGTATCTTCGGTATCGGCATGCTGCCAACCGGCAGCAAAGACCCGTATGCCCTGCGCCGTGCGGCACTCGGCGTGCTGCGTATCCTCATCGAGAAGAAACTCGACCTCGACCTCAACGACGCTGTGGCTTTCGCCGTGAATGCGTTCGGTGCCAAGGTCAAGGCTGCCGGCCTCAACGAGTCCGTGCTGGAATTCATCTTCGACCGTCTGCGTGCGCGTTACGAAGACGAAGGTGTTGAAGTCGCCACTTACCTGTCGGTACGTGCCCTGAAGCCGGGTTCGGCGCTGGACTTCGATCAGCGTGTGCAAGCGGTGCAAGCCTTCCGCAAACTGCCGGAAGCGGCAGCGCTGGCGGCGGTGAACAAGCGTGTGTCGAACCTGTTGAGCAAACTCGAAGGCGCGGTACCGACCGAAGTCCAAGCCAAGTACTTCGACAACGCCAACGAGTTCTCGCTGTACTCGGCGATCCAGCAAGCGGATCAGGCGGTACAACCGATGGCCGCGGCGCGTCAGTACAACGAATCGCTGGCACGCCTGGCGGCATTGCGTGAGCCGGTGGATGCGTTCTTTGACGCGGTAATGGTCAATGCCGACGACGCCAATGTGCGGGCCAACCGCTACGCGCTGCTGGCGCGTCTGCGTGGCCTGTTCCTCGGCGTTGCCGACATTTCGCTGCTGGGTTGAGGGATTGCTGTTGAAACTGCTGATTCTCGATCGGGACGGAGTGATCAATTACGACTCCGACGCTTACATCAAGTCGGTGGCGGAGTGGATTCCGTTGCCCGGCTCGATCGAAGCGATTGCGCAGTTGAGCAAGGCCGGCTGGACGGTGGCGGTCGCCACCAACCAGTCGGGCATTGCTCGCGGCTATTACGATCTCGCCACCCTCGATGCCATGCACGCACGCTTGCGTGAGCTGGTCGCGGAGCAGGGCGGTGAAGTCGGGCTGATCGTGTACTGCCCGCATGGGCCGGACGAAGGCTGCGATTGCCGCAAGCCGAAACCGGGGATGTTGAAAACCATCGCGGCGCATTACGACGTGGAGTTGACGAATGTCTGGTTCGTCGGCGACAGCCTTGGTGACCTGGAGGCGGCCAAAGCCGTCGATTCACAGCCAGTTTTGGTAAAGACCGGAAAAGGCGCAAAGACTCAGGGCAAAACCCTGCCGGTTGGCACTCTGATTTTTGACGATCTGGCGGCAATTGCCGCAGAACTTATCCACAACTAGAGTACTTCTGAAGTTCCTGACCAGGGATTGATCGGGAGTGCGCTTGAACACTCGGGCATTGCCCCGTCACGGTAAACGTCACTATGTCGATACTGCGGGCCATCAGAATTTTTCTCTTTTACCTGCTGCTGGGCACCACCTCCCTGCTGTGGTGCAGCTTGAGTTTTTTTATCGCGCCGTTTCTGCCGTTCAAGGCGCGTTATCGTTTTATCAACGTGTACTGGTGCCGTTGCGCCTTGTGGTTGACCAAGGTATTTCTCGGTATCCGTTACGAAATCAAAGGCGCGGAAAACGTGCCTGACCGGCCCTGCGTGATTCAATCGAACCACCAGAGCACTTGGGAGACGTTCTTTCTCTCCGCTTATTTCTCGCCATTGAGCCAAGTGCTCAAACGCGAACTGCTATACGTGCCGTTCTTCGGCTGGGCGATGGCCATGCTGCGGCCGATCGCGATTGATCGCGACAACCCGAAAGCGGCGCTGAAACAAGTCGCGGCCAAGGGTGATGAGCTGCTGAAGGACAACGTTTGGGTGCTGATCTTTCCGGAAGGCACTCGGGTGCCGTTTGGCACTGTCGGCAAGTTCTCGCGCAGTGGTAGCGCTTTGGCGGTGAATGCGGCGCTTCCGGTGCTGCCGATTGCACACAATGCCGGCAAGTTCTGGCCGAAAATCGGCTGGGGCAAGAAGTCCGGCGTGATCACCGTAGTCATCGGTGAACCGATGTACGCCGAAGGTACTGGGCCTCGCGCCATCGCCGAGCTGAACGACCGGGTGCAAGCCTGGAACGAGAAGACTCAGCGCGAAATGGGCTCACTGCCACCGGCTCCGCAGGCACCGGCCGCCAATGATCAGATCGCTGTCTGAGATTTTGTGGATAACCTGTGTACGGTTTTGTTGAAAAGGCTTGAATATTGAAATTAAGTGATTGATTTACTTATATATTTCTCAAGCTCATAAAACGCCGTAAAACGTGCATAAGTTTTTTTCGGATGTAAAAAAACCGGCTGATATAGCCGGTTTTTTTGTGCCTGATCACTCGGCGATCAGCGGCAGTTCCAGCAGGAACGTGGTGCCTTGATCGACCACACTCAGGCATTCGATTTTCCCGCCATGGTGATCGATCACTGCTTTGACCATCGACAGTCCCAAGCCCACGCCATCGATGCCCTGAGCCGAGGAAAAACGGCGGTACTGACTGAACAGATCGGGCAATTCATCGGCGGCGATGCCCTTGCCTTGATCCGACAGTTCGCAACGCAACCATTCTTCCTGACAGCTCACATTCAACCGGACAGTGGTGTCTGGCGGACTGTACTTGATGGCGTTTTCCAGCAAGTTGAACAGTGCACGGGTCAGCAAGCCTTGGTCAGCCGAGATCAGCCGCTCCTGGGATTCCTCATCCATGTTGTGGAGCAGCTCAATGCGTTTCTGCTGGGCGATCGGCAGTGCCTGGTCCAGCACGTCCAGCACCAACATCGCGAACAGACTTGGCTGGAACTGGTACGCCTCGGATTCGGCCCTCGCCAGTAAAACGAAACCGTCGGTGAGGTCCAACGCGCGACGCACCTGACGTTCGATCTGTTCGAACAGCGGTGTATCGGCGCCAGCCTGATGCCGGTGGACATCGAGCAAGGCAAGGATCGCCGAGTGCGGAGCACGCAGATCGTGCGAGAGGAAGCGCAGCAGAACTCCGCGTTGCTCCTCGGCGGCCCGTTCGGCGCTGAGGTCGGTCAGGCTGAGCAGCCAGCCTATCGGGGTGTCGCCGTCCACCGGCAGCAACGCGGCACGCTCCAAGCGCAGGCTGCGCTCCTTGTTGTCGCGGAATTCCAGTAGCGGCAGGGCGGACAGCGTCGGTCGCGCCGCTGTGGATAATTCCGGATAACCCAGGCGCGCCAGCTGATCAAGCACGTCATCCCCCACCAGCGCATGATCAAACAGCGCGCGGGACTTGCGGTTACCCAACAGGATCTGCCCCTTGGGATCAGTGATCAGCGTGGCGACGGGCAAGTACTCCAGGCCATCGGCAATGAACCGCCGCGTATCGCGGGTACGGCTCATGGCCTGCTCAAGCGCCATGATCTGGCCCTGCAGGCGATCAGCGCCGGTGAATTGCGAGCGACGGCGCTCAGGAAACACTTTAGGTTCGCGATCCAGCCGTGCCAGTTCCCAACCAAAGTAGGTCAGCACCACGCTTAAGCGCCGCCAATTCCAGATCAGATAACCGAACAACATGCCCAGCACCGCAGGTGTCGGCGACCACCAACGGCGCATTTCCGCTAACCCCGCACTGGCCAGCAGCGCGCACGCCATGCCGATCAACGTGATCCAGAGCGCCCAACGCGGACGCCATAACAGCAGGCCAAGACTGCCGGCGACCAAGGCAACCGACAACAGGGCGCCGATGGCGGGAGTCGCATCGTGCAAGTTGATCTGCGCGCGATAAGACAGCAGCGCAGTCAGCGGCAACAGCACTAGACTTATCCACATCCATTCGCGCACCAACTGGCGAAACAGGCGTTGCACCTGGCTCGGCTCTCGGCTTTCACGCCGACGATCGTGGTTCATGTGGAAAAAGGGCAGGGCAGTGTGAATGGTTTCATAGGCCACAGGTCTGAGACGTAGACCGAAGAATCATAGCGGACGTCGACCAACGGCGGGCTGCTTGTTTTCACGGTGATGACCAAGCGACTATGGTTGACGCCTAACCGCCCCAGCAACAAGGAACCACCGCGAATGCGCGTTGCGATACTGGATGACGAACCCGCCGAACTGCGCCGGGTCGAGCAAACCCTGCAGCAGATGGCCGATGCTGGGGATCAGCCGTGGTCACTGCACAGCTTCGAGCGTGGCGAAGACCTGCTGCGCCAACTGCGCCGGGAAACTTTCGACCTGCTGATCCTCGACTGGCAACTGCCCGACCTCACCGGCCTGGCCCTGCTGCGCTGGACCCGCGATCACATGGAAGCGCCACCGGCGGCAATCATGCTCACCAGCCGTGATGGCGAGAGCGATATCGTTCAGGCGTTGAATGCGGGGGCGGATGATTATGTGAGCAAGCCGTTTCGGCCGAATGAGTTGAAAGCGCGGGTGGCTGCGGTGCTCCGACGGCATAGCCAGCAACGGGCGTCGGCGACGGAAGTGCTGAGCTTCAATGATTTGACGTTTGATGACGCTGAACTCACCGTCACTCGAGAGGGAAAGCCGATTGTCATGACCGAGCGCGAGTATCGGCTGGCGCGGTGTCTGTTCAGCAATCTCGGCCGGCCATTGTCGCGGGATTATCTGTACGAGCGGTTCTGGCCGCATGAGGAGATGGCTTCGTCGCGGCCATTGGATACTCATATCTATCGGCTGCGGAACAAGCTCGGGCTGACGGCGGATCGGGGTTGGCAACTGTTGACGATTTATGGGTATGGGTATCGGTTGGAGAGTGTGGCGTCGAACTCGCAGTAATGGTTCTGGCCGTTTCACTCTTCTTCGGCGCGACCCTTCAATTTTTTGATCGCAGATTCCAACTGCTTGATGCTGGTAGCCGGCATTGGAAGCTCCTCTGGCATGGTGCCGCCAAGTTCGGAAATGGTTTCTCTGACTTTTCGACCAACCTGCAAGTGAACTTCGTTAGCTTGTTGCTCGCCCTGAACATTGTCGCGACGCAATTTATCATCAGCCTGAGTCGCTCGAAATAAATTAGCGGCCAGTTCAGTCGAGCCCATGTGATCAAGAATTTTTTGGCTGTTTTTGAGGCCTTTGCGCTGGTGGATCGCTTTCTGATCAAGTCCTCCGTAGAGCCCTTGATATCCATGATTCTGGAAAACGGCGAAATCCAATTCTGTCTCAACGCCTGCCTGCTGTGCCGTTTCAACCAGAAGCTTGTTGTGCTCGCGCAACTCATTGCGCAGCAGCAAACGCTTCTGATCGTCCCTTAGACTTTGAAATTCGGCATCGTCTGTCAGCTCCTGACGTCGGGTCTGAATCGCAAAGTAGGTTTGCCCTGCGGCGATGACGGGCTTGGATGGATCTCCGTTCTGGACAACTAAATAGCAGGCATAGCGGGAGAGGTGAAAATCCTTCAGTTCTCGCAGAGAACCAGACCCCAAGGAGACCATTTTGCTGGCTTCAACAAAATGGTCGGATACCGAATGATCACCGTGTTCACAAGCTTGTATAGCCTTGGCGATAACGTTCTCGAAGTTACGCCACGTTCTGTATTCCAGCAGCGGAGCAAGGTCTCGGGCAGACCAGTACTCCACTCCACCGTCGGTTCGGTACTTGAGGCCTTCAAACGTCTGATGCTGTTCACTCAACGGTAAATCCTCTACTGGATGAATAAGTCGAAAGTAGCCAGACAGAGCGTTGCACTGACGCGAGGAGTTATCAATCCGGAAAACATGTACATACAAATCATGACGCAGACTTGTATGTATGGAGGGATGCTTGAAAACGTAAAAACCCCGATGAGCCAAAACTCACCGGGGTTTATTTTTTACTTCAAGCCCGAACAGAATTCGTTAGAAATCCAGGTTCGAAACCGCCAACGCATTGCTCTCGATGAAGTCACGACGAGGTTCGACCGCATCACCCATCAGGGTGTTGAAGATCTGGTCTGCGCCAATGGCGTCTTCGATGGTGACTTTCAGCATGCGGCGCACGCTTGGGTCCATGGTGGTTTCCCACAGCTGATCCGGGTTCATTTCGCCCAGACCTTTGTATCGCTGAATGGTGTGGCGCTTGGTGCTTTCAGCCATCAACCAGTCCAGTGCTTCCTTGAACTCGGTAACTGCTTTCTTGCGTTCGCCACGCTGGATGTACGCGCCTTCGTCGAGCAGGGTGCTCAACTGAGCGCCGAGGGTGACGACGGTTTTGTAGTCGTTGCTGCCGAAGAAGTCGCGGTTGAAGGTGACGTAGTTCGACAGGCCGTGGGAGATCAGTTCGACCTCTGGCAGCCACACGCCACGTTCGCGGTCTTCACGCAGACTGGCCTTGTAGACCAGACCGGATTTTTCCACGGTACGCAGACGCGCTTCGTACTGGGCCAGCCACTCTTGCATCGCTGCGTGGTCGCCGAGCTTTTCCAGGCTCACGGCCGGCAGGTAGATGAAGTGCTCGGTCAGTTCCTGCGGGTACAGGCGCGACAGACGCTTGAGCGTCTTCATCACCATGCGGAAGTCGTTCACCAGACGCTCAAGCGCTTCACCGGAAATGCCCGGGGCTTCTTCGTTCAGGTGCAGGCTCGCATCTTCCAGGGCCGACTGCGTCATGTACTCTTCCATGGCGTCGTCGTCTTTGATGTATTGCTCTTGCTTGCCTTTCTTGACCTTGTACAGCGGTGGCTGAGCGATGTAGATGTAGCCACGCTCGATCAGCTCCGGCAACTGACGGAAGAAGAAGGTCAGCAGCAGGGTACGGATGTGCGAACCGTCGACGTCAGCATCGGTCATGATGATGATGTTGTGATAGCGCAGCTTGTCGATGTTGTACTCGTCGCGACCGATACCGCAGCCCAGTGCGGTAATCAAGGTGCCCACTTCCTGGGAGGAGATCATCTTGTCGAAACGGGCTTTCTCGACGTTGAGGATCTTGCCCTTCAACGGCAGGATCGCCTGGGTCTTGCGGTTACGTCCCTGCTTGGCAGAGCCGCCCGCGGAGTCACCTTCCACGAGGTACAGTTCGGACAGCGCCGGGTCTTTTTCCTGGCAGTCAGCGAGCTTGCCCGGCAGGCCGGCGATGTCCAGCGCGCCTTTGCGGCGGGTCATCTCACGGGCTTTACGCGCAGCTTCACGGGCACGGGCAGCGTCGATCATCTTGCCGACGACCAGCTTGGCTTCGTTCGGGTTTTCCAGGAGGAAGTCGGAGAAGTACTTGCCCATTTCCTGTTCGACCGCGGTCTTCACTTCGGAAGAGACCAGCTTGTCTTTGGTCTGCGAGCTGAACTTTGGATCCGGCACTTTCACCGAGATGATCGCGGTCAGGCCTTCACGGGCATCGTCACCGGTGGTGGCGACTTTGTGTTTCTTCGCCAGACCTTCGGCTTCGATGTAGGTATTCAGGTTACGCGTCAGTGCCGAACGGAAGCCCACCAGGTGGGTGCCGCCGTCGCGCTGTGGAATGTTGTTGGTGAAGCACAACAGGTTCTCGTTGAAGCTGTCGTTCCACTGCAGGGCGATTTCCACGCCAATGCCGTCTTCACGCTGGATGTTGAAATGGAACACCTGGTTGACCGCAGTCTTGTTGGTGTTCAGGTACTCAACAAACGCACGCAGGCCGCCTTCGTACTTGAACAGTTCTTCCTTGCCGCTGCGCTCATCCTTGAGGACGATGCCGACACCGGAGTTGAGGAAGGACAGTTCACGAATACGCTTGGCCAGGATGTCCCAGCTGAAGTGAATATTCTTAAAGGTGTCAGCCGATGGCTTGAAGTGAATCTGGGTGCCGGTGGTTTCGCTGTCGCCAACGATGGCCATCGGTGCCTGAGGCACGCCGTGGACGTAGGTCTGTTCCCAGATCTTGCCGCTGCGGCGAACGGTCAGTACCAGTTCTTCGGACAGCGCGTTCACTACCGAAACACCTACACCGTGCAGACCGCCGGAGACTTTGTAGGAGTTGTCGTCGAACTTACCGCCAGCGTGGAGGACGGTCATGATGACCTCGGCGGCGGAAACGCCTTCCTCTTTGTGCACGTCTACCGGGATGCCACGGCCGTTGTCTTTAACGGTGATGGACTCATCCGGGTGGATGATGATGCTGATGTCGTCGCAGTGGCCGGCGAGGGCTTCGTCGATCGAGTTGTCGACCACTTCGAACACCATGTGGTGCAGACCGCTGCCATCGTCGGTGTCACCAATGTACATACCGGGACGTTTGCGTACGGCATCCAGGCCTTTCAGCACTTTAATGCTCGTTGAGTCGTACGTATTTTCTTCGCTCAATGCCTTCACTCCCGATGGTCGTGGGTCTGGGTGATACGGCCCTGTTCCACGTGGAACAAAGCGACTGGCGTTTCCGTCTGCCAGCCTTCCCTCAATAATTCGTGATCTACACAGGTGATAAACACCTGGCAGCGTAAGTCTTCCAGCAAGCGGCACAGCGCGCGACGGTGGCTCTCGTCCAGCTCGGACGGCAAGTCATCCACCAGATAAATACACTGACCGCGGCGGGCCTGGCTGACCAGGTGGCCTTGGGCAATCCGCAGTGCACAGACCACCAACTTCTGCTGACCCCGGGACAAAATGTCCGCGGCGTTGTGTGCGCCCAATCTAAGACGCAAATCAGCGCGTTGCGGTCCGGCCTGGGTATGACCCATTTGCTGATCCCGTTGCAGGGATCCGGCCAGTACGGCGCTCAATTCCCGGTCTTTGTCCCAGCCTCGGTAATAGCTGAGCGTCAAACCTTCGAGCTCAACCAGTTCGCTCAAGGTTTGTTCAAAGACTGGTTTCAAGGCTTTGATGTAAGCGCGGCGGTATTCATCGATTTCAGCGCTGGCCTGGCACAGTTCCCTGTCCCAAACCGCTTGCGAAACGGCGTCAAGTGTACCATGCCGCAGCCAGGAGTTTCTCTGGCGCAAGGCCTTCTGCAAACGCTGCCAGGTAGCCATGAACCGTGGCTCAACGTGGAACACGCCCCAGTCGAGAAACTGCCGGCGAATCTTCGGCGCACCTTCAAGCAGGCGGAAGCTGTCGGGGTTGATCAACTGCAGTGGCAGGATCTCCGCAAGCTGTGCTGCGCTGCGGGCGTTCTGACCGTCGATGCGGATCTGGAACTCGCCTTGACGATCGCGCGAGATGCCCAAAGCGCTGTGACCACCCTCGGCCAATTCGACCTGACCGAACACGGTACAGGCGAGCTGTTCGTACTGGATGACCGGCAACAGACGCGTGCTACGAAACGAACGGGCAAGCCCCAGCAGATGAATGGCTTCCAGAACACTGGTTTTGCCGCTGCCGTTGGCGCCGTAAAGAATGTTGATGCGGGGGGAGGGGGAGAAGGTCACCGGGTGCAGATTACGCACCGCGGTGACCGAAACACGACTTAAGGACATCCAGGGTCAGCTGATTACAGACGCATCGGCATGACAACGTAAGCCGAATCGTCGTTGTCAGACTCTTGCACCAGCGCACTGCTGTTGGAGTCGGACAGGATCAGACGAACCTGCTCGGTGGTCATCACGCCCAGCACGTCGAGCAGATAGCTCACGTTGAAACCGATTTCCAGCGAGCCGCCGTTGTATTCAACGCCCACTTCTTCTTCCGCTTCTTCCTGCTCCGGGTTGTTGGCCTGGATTTTCAACTGACCGTTGGCCAGTTGCAGACGGATACCACGGTACTTCTCGTTGGACAGAATCGCGGTACGGCTGAACGCTTCACGCAGCGCCTGACGATCGCCCAATACCAGCTTGTCGCCGCCCTTCGGCAGAACGCGCTCGTAATCCGGGAACTTGCCGTCGACCAGTTTCGAGGTGAAGGTGAATTCGCCGGTAGTGGCGCGGATATGGTGCTGGCCGAGAACGATGGCAACCGTGCCCTCCGGCTCAGTCAGCAGGCGCGCCAATTCCAGAATACCTTTACGCGGAACAATGACCTGATGACGATCAGGGTGGTCGATCGCGGCTTTCATGCTGCACATGGCCAAGCGGTGACCATCGGTGGCAACGGCACGCATCAGCCCACTCGACACTTCCAGCAACATGCCGTTGAGGTAGTAACGAACATCCTGCTGGGCCATGGCGAAGCTGGTGCGCTCGATCAGGCGACGCAGTTTGCTTTGCTCAAGGCTGCAAGTCAGCGAGCCCGGACCTTCTTCAACGGTCGGGAAATCGTTGGCGGGCAACGTCGACAGGGTGAAACGGCTACGGCCAGCCTTCACCACCAGCTTCTGCTCGTCGACCTTGATGTCGATCAGGGCATCGTTGGGCAGGCTTTTGCAGATGTCCATCAGCTTGCGCGCAGGCACGGTGATGGAACCTGTTTCCGCAGGCTCTTCAAGTTGCACACGACCGACCAGTTCGACTTCGAGATCGGTACCGGTCAGCGACAGTTGCTGGCCTTCGACTACCAACAGCACGTTGGACAGTACCGGCAAGGTCTGTCGACGCTCGACGACGCCTGCGACCAGTTGCAGGGGTTTCAACAGGGCTTCGCGTTGAATGGTGAAATGCATGGTCTAGTCCCTTGCCTTAATAAGCTGCGCTGGTGTTCATCAAGTGGTCAGTGTACGCAGCAGGTTCTTGTAGTCCTCGCGGATGTCCGCGTCGGATTCCTTAAGTTCGTTGATCTTGCGGCAGGCGTGCAACACGGTGGTGTGGTCACGGCCGCCAAACACGTCGCCGATTTCCGGCAGACTGTGGTTGGTCAGTTCCTTGGACAATGCCATGGCCACCTGACGCGGACGCGCTACCGAGCGCGAACGGCGCTTGGACAGCAAGTCCGAGATCTTGATCTTGTAGTACTCGGCGACGGTACGCTGAATGTTATCCACAGAGACCAATTTGTCCTGCAACGCCAACAGGTCTTTCAGGGATTCGCGAATCAACTCGATGGTGATGTCGCGGCCCATGAAGTGCGAGTGGGCGATCACGCGTTTCAGCGCGCCTTCCAGCTCTCGGACGTTGGAGCGAATGCGTTGGGCAATGAAGAACGCGGCGTCGTGCGGCAAGTCGACTTTGGCCTGGTCGGCCTTCTTCATCAAGATCGCGACGCGGGTTTCCAGTTCCGGCGGCTCGACGGCGACGGTCAGGCCCCAGCCGAAGCGGGATTTGAGACGTTCTTCAAGGCCCTCAATTTCTTTCGGGTAGCGGTCACTGGTGAGAATGACCTGCTGGCCACCTTCAAGCAGGGCGTTGAAGGTGTGGAAAAACTCTTCTTGCGAGCGCTCTTTGCGGGCGAAGAACTGAATGTCATCGATCAACAGAGCATCCACCGAACGGTAGAAACGCTTGAACTCGTTGATCGCGTTCAGTTGCAGCGCCTTGACCATGTCGGCCACGAAACGCTCGGAATGCAGGTACACGACCTTGGCATTCGGGTTCTTCTTTAATAGGTGGTTACCCACAGCGTGCATCAAGTGAGTTTTACCCAGGCCAACGCCACCATAAAGGAACAGTGGGTTGTAGCCGTGCTTTGGGTTATCCGCCACTTGCCAGGCCGCCGCACGGGCGAGCTGGTTGGACTTACCTTCGACAAAGTTCTCGAAAGTGAAGGTGCGGTTCAGGTAGCTGGTGTGCTTGAGCGCACCTTCGACCTGCACGGTGCGCTGTTCGGCGCGAACCGGCGCCTGTTGCGAAGCCGCGCCGGACATTGGGTCGAAACTGTCGCGAGACGGTTCGTCGCTGACTTCGGGGCTTTTCTGCGTCGAGCGCTTGGCCGCCGGTGCTGGCGCTTGCGTAGGTGCCGGCGCGCTCACAGGTGCGGCATTTGCCTGGGCCTGGGAAACCTGCGCGGCCGCCAGCGGCGCGTTCGGTGCGGCACGCGGAGCGGAACTGCGTTTGCTGCCTATTAATAAGGAAAGCGCGGGCGCCATGCCGTTGCCATGCTCATCCAGCAGTTCAATGACGCGGCCCAGATACTTTTCGTTGACCCAGTCCAGCACAAAACGGTTCGGTGCGTAGACGCGCAACTCGTCGCCTTCGGCTTCGACCTGTAGTGGACGGATCCAGGTGTTGAATTGTTGGGCAGGCAGCTCCTCGCGCAAAAGCTCCACGCACTGCTGCCAAAGTTCCACTGACACGGATATCCCCTAAGTTGAAAGCCGGTGAGGCAAAAACAAGCGGCCATTGTAGCGGCGAGCCGCCCACTTATCCACATGCAGGTTGCGCGGTGACCATGATTTATCAATGCGTTAACCGATGAGAAAGCGACCAACGGTGTGTGCATAAGCTCTGTGGATAACCGCCTCTAAGGGCACTGGACAACTGGGGGTTGAACTCGGTGGATAACCTGCCTGTGGATAACAGGCCATTCCACACACAGGTTATCCGACAGCGCAGCACAGGCTGAACACGGTTTTCCACTGTAGTTGTCATTCGCTGTACATCAGGTGAAACAAGGCCTGATGGCAGTTATCCACAGAGGAGGGCGTGCCTAGCTTTTATAAGCTTTACAGAAAAGCTTTAAATAATTCCCTTCTTTATTTTTATGTATGGCGAGCGGGTGATCAGGCAAAGAACACCTCGAGATCTATTTATAAGGAAACGCTGGTTGGAAATTGACCTGAGGGCTTGCTTTCTCTAGAATCCCCGGTCTCTTAAAACGGGGGCCATTCCGGCCCGTTGTGGACGAACCAGGTAACACGACAATGAAACGTACTTTCCAACCAAGCACTATCAAACGCGCCCGTACCCACGGCTTCCGTGCTCGCATGGCTACCAAGAACGGCCGTGCTGTCCTGTCGCGTCGCCGCGCCAAAGGTCGTGCGCGTCTGGCAGTTTGATAATCCGGTACTGGAGGTGAGTCAGGACTTCAGTCGGGAAAAGCGTTTGCTTACCCCCCGGCATTTCAAGGCAGTCTTTGACTCCCCTACCGGCAAGGTTCCGGGGAAAAATCTCCTGCTCCTTGCACGCAACAACGATCTTGATCACCCCCGTCTCGGGCTGGTTATCGGGAAAAAGAGCGTAAAGCTCTCCGTTGAGCGCAATCGCCTCAAACGTTTGATGCGCGAATCGTTCCGTCTGCACCAGGATTCACTGGTCGGCTGGGACATCGTTATCGTCGCGCGCAAAGGTCTGGGGGATGTAGAAAACCCCGAATTGATTCAGCATTTCGGCAAGCTCTGGAAGCGTCTGGCACGCAGCAAGCCAGTTCCAGAAGTCAAAACCGAAACTGTAGGGGTAGACAGTACCGATGCGTAAACTGGCCCTCGTTCCGATCCAGTTTTATCGCTATGCCATTAGTCCTTTGATGGCCAGCCACTGTCGTTTCTACCCCAGTTGTTCCTGCTACGCGTATGAAGCCATTGAAAATCATGGCCTTCTGCGCGGTGGCTGGCTGACCTTTCGTCGTTTAGGTCGCTGTCATCCGTGGAATCCCGGTGGTTATGACCCGGTTCCACCTATCCCTACCTCCCGTTCTTCTTCGATGGCCGAGTAATCATGGATATCAAACGCACGATCCTGATCGTCGCCCTGGCAATCGTGGCCTACGTTATGGTCCTTAAATGGAACCAGGACTACGGTCAGGCTGCCCTGCCGACTCAGAATGTTGCTTCCAGTACGACTACATCCGGTTTGCCGGACACCGCCACTGGCAATAATGCTGCCGCCAGTGACGATATTCCGCGCGCCGCTAGCGATACCAGCGCACCTGCCGAAACGCCGGTAGCCGCCAGCAAGGATCTGATCCAGATCAAAACCGACGTGCTCGATCTCGCGATCGATCCACAAGGTGGTGATGTTGCTCAACTGACCTTGCCTCTGTATCCACGTCGTCAGGATCGTCCTGATGTTCCGTTCCAGCTGTTCGATAACGGCGGCGAACGTGTTTATCTGGCCCAAAGCGGTCTGATCGGCACCAACGGCCCGGACGCAAATCCGGCCGGTCGTCCGATCTACTCCTCGGAGAAGAAGACTTATCAACTGGCTGACGGTCAGGACCAACTGGTCGTAGACCTGAAGTTCAGCAAGGACGGCGTCAATTACATCAAGCGTTTCACCCTGAAACGCGGCCTGTATGACGTAGCCGTTTCCTACATTGTGGATAACCAGAGCGCACAGCCCTGGAACGGCGCAATGTTTGCTCAGTTGAAGCGTGATAACAGCGCTGATCCTTCGTCCACCACTGCTACTGGCACCGCGACTTACCTGGGCGCTGCCCTGTGGACAAGTTCGGAGCCGTACAAAAAAGTGTCCATGAAGGACATGGACAAGGCGCAGCTGAAAGAAACCGTCACCGGTGGTTGGGTAGCCTGGCTGCAACACTACTTCGTGACCGCGTGGATTCCGGCGAAGGGCGAAAACAACGTCGTTCAGACCCGTAAAGACAGCAAAGGCAACTACATCATCGGTTACACCGGTCCTACACTGACCGCTGCACCAGGTGCCAAAGTTGAAACCAGCGCTGTGCTGTATGCCGGTCCGAAAAGCCAGGCTGTGCTGAAAGAGTTGTCCCCAGGTCTGGAACTGACCGTCGACTACGGCATCTTGTGGTTCATTGCCCAGCCAATCTTCTGGTTGCTGCAACACATCCACGCGATCGTTGGTAACTGGGGCTGGTCGATCATTTTCCTGACCATGCTGATCAAGGGTCTTTTCTTCCCTCTGTCGGCTGCCAGCTACAAATCGATGGCGCGCATGCGTGCTGTTGCACCGAAACTGGCTGCGCTGAAAGAGCAACATGGCGATGATCGGCAGAAAATGTCGCAAGCCATGATGGAGCTTTACAAGAAAGAGAAGATCAATCCGCTGGGTGGTTGCTTGCCAATCCTCGTGCAGATGCCGGTTTTCCTTTCGCTGTACTGGGTTCTGCTGGAAAGCGTGGAAATGCGCCAGGCGCCGTTCATGCTGTGGATCACTGACCTGTCGATCAAGGATCCGTTCTTCATTCTGCCGATCATCATGGGCGCAACCATGTTTATCCAGCAGCAGCTGAACCCGACTCCTCCGGATCCGATGCAGGCGAAGGTCATGAAAATGATGCCAATCATCTTCACCTTCTTCTTCCTGTGGTTCCCGGCGGGTCTGGTGCTGTACTGGGTTGTGAACAACTGCCTGTCCATCACCCAACAGTGGTACATCACACGTAAGATCGAACGGGCTACCAAAGCAGCCGCTTGATTTACACTGTGGATAACCACTCAAAACGCCCCCTAGTGGGGCGTTTTGCTATCTGTCATTTCTGTCTGGATTCCGGTTAATGAGCGTACCTCGTGAAACCATCGCCGCTGTCGCCACCGCTCAAGGTCGTGGTGGTGTGGGCATCGTCCGTATTTCCGGGCCGTTGGCCAGCGTGGCGGCAAAAGCCATCAGCGGCCGCGAACTGAAACCGCGCTACGCCCATTACGGCCCGTTTTTCACTGACGACAAACAGGTGCTCGACGAAGGTCTGGCGCTGTATTTCCCGGGGCCGAACTCGTTCACCGGCGAAGACGTGCTGGAACTGCAGGGCCACGGCGGCCCGATCGTTCTGGACATGTTGCTCAAGCGCTGCCTGGAACTCGGCTGCCGCTTGGCGCGCCCGGGCGAATTCAGCGAACGCGCCTTCCTCAATGACAAACTCGACCTGGCCCAGGCCGAGGCGATTGCCGATTTGATCGAAGCCAGTTCTGCACAGGCTGCACGTAATGCGCTGCGTTCTCTGCAGGGCGCGTTCTCGCAACGTGTGCATAACTTGACCGAACAGTTGATCGGCCTGCGCATCTACGTCGAAGCCGCCATCGACTTCCCGGAAGAAGAAATCGACTTCCTCGCCGATGGCCATGTGCTGAGCATGCTCGACAAAGTCCGTGACGAATTATCCACAGTGCTGCGCGAAGCCGGGCAGGGCGCGTTGCTGCGCGATGGCATGACCGTAGTGATCGCCGGCCGTCCGAATGCCGGCAAATCCAGCCTGTTGAATGCGTTGGCCGGTCGCGAAGCGGCAATCGTCACAGAGATCGCCGGCACCACTCGCGACATCCTCCGTGAACATATCCACATCGACGGCATGCCGTTGCACGTTGTCGATACCGCTGGCCTGCGTGATACCGATGATCATGTGGAAAAGATCGGGGTTGAACGGGCATTGAAAGCCATTGGTGAAGCCGACCGAGTGTTGTTAGTGGTCGATGCGACCGCGCCGGAAGCGCTGGATCCGTTTGCCCTCTGGCCGGAATTCCTCGAAACCCGGCCGGATCCGGCCAAAGTCACCTTGATCCGCAACAAAGCCGATCTAACTGGCGAGGCCATTGTTCTGGAAACCAGTGAAGACGGGCACGTGACGATCAGTCTCAGCGCCAAGTCGGCCGGTGAAGGTCTGGACCTGTTGCGCGATCATCTCAAGGCGTGCATGGGTTACGAGCAAACCTCGGAAAGCAGTTTCAGCGCACGCCGCCGACATCTGGAGGCTTTGCGCCACGCCAGTGCGGCACTGGAACACGGCCGCGCCCAGCTGACCTTGGCTGGCGCCGGAGAGTTACTGGCGGAGGATTTGCGCCAGGCTCAGCATTCTCTCGGCGAAATAACCGGGGCTTTCAGCTCTGATGATCTGTTGGGACGAATCTTTTCCAGTTTCTGTATCGGCAAATGAAAAAAGGGGCTGTGGACAATTTATCCACAGCCCCTTTTTCGTTTTACCAGTTATAGGAAACCGTACCGAGCAGGGTGCGATCTTCACCCCAGTAGCAACGGCCAGCATCGTTGCAACCCGACACATACTCCTTGTCGAACAGGTTCTTCGCATTCAGGTCGACGCTCCAGTGCGTATCGATCTGATAACCGATGGCCGCATCCACCAAGGTGACGTCGCCGGCATCCAGCTTCCCGTACAGAGAAGGCGAGGTGTAAGCGAAGGCACTGTCGAAATAACGCACACCGCCACCCACATACAAACCTTTCAGATCGCCATCGAGGAAACGGTATTTCGCCCATACCGAGGCCTGATTACGCGGCACGCCGGTCATTTGATGGCCTTTGACCAATGACGTCGCGGCATCCTTGGTGATTCGCGCGTCGGTGTAGGTATAAGCCGCAGTGACGTTGAGGTTCTGGGTCAGGTTGCTGTTGAGTTCCAGTTCCACACCCTTGGAACGGCTTTCGCCCACTTGGCGATAACTCGACGTGGTGGCGTCGAAGTAGGTGTCGTCCTTTTTGCGCAGGTCGTACACCGACGCCGTGAACGCGGTGTCCCAGCCGATCGGTTCGTACTTCAGGCCCACTTCATATTGGCTGCTGGTGATCGGATCGAGCGGCGCGCCGGCATTGGAGATCTGCTGTACCGGCACGAATGAGGTGGAATAGCTGACATACGGCGTCATGCCGTTGTCGAACTGGTACATCACCCCGCCCTGATAGGTGAATTTCTTATCCTCGGAGCTGATGTCGCTCGACTGGGCCACCTTGTCGCGAAAATCACTGTCGACCCAATCCTGACGGCCACCGAGCAGGAACAGCCAATGGTCGTACTTGCTCTGGATCTGTGCATAAACCCCTTTCATCTGCTGTTCCAGCAAGGTGTTTTGCACCGCAATCGGTGTGGTCGGATCGCGCAGGTACACCGGGTTATACACATCAATCGGCCCGACGATGCCGGCGTTCCAGTCCTGATTAAAGGAGGTGCGATCGTAGCTGGCGCCGAACAAGACGGTGTTCTCCAGACCGCCGACCTGGAATTTGCCTTCCAGTTGGTTATCCAGCGAGTACACCATCGACTTGTTGAAGCGATCGTACGCCGTCATGTTCAGGCGTGTGCCAAACCCGGCGTTGTTGAGGTTGCCCGGCCAGGTTTCGTGGCGGGTAATGCGCGACTGCATGTAGCGCGAGTTCTGGCGGAACTGCCAGTCGTCGTTGAACGAGTGGCTGAATTCGTAGCCGGTACTCCAGGTTTCCCGTTCGAAGGTGTTCCAGTCCGGGTCGCCGAGCATGGTGCCTTTGGATAACTTGCCGTTGGGGTTGGTCAGCAAAGTCCCGGCGGCCGGTAGGCCAAGTTCCATGTTGGTGTGATCCTTCTGGTAGTTGGCCAGCAGGGTCAGCGTGTTGTAATCGTCGAAATTCAGGGTCAGCGATGGCGCGATGTAGATACGGTCATCCGGAACGTGATCGGTCTGGGTGTCGGACTTGCGCCCAAGCATCACCACGCGCCCGAGAACATTGCCGCTGTCATTGAGCGGTCCGGAGACATCGACGCCGATCTGCCGGCGATTGTTCGAGCCATAACCCAATTGCACTTCGCCTTGCGGTGCGGCGGTCGGTCGTTTGCTCACCAGATTGACCAGACCGCCCGGAGCGTTTTCCCCATACAGCAGAGAAGACGGGCCGCGGAAAATCTCTACCCGCTCAAGTCCGTACGGCTCGGTGCTGGTGTCATACCGATTGCCCTGGACGCGTAGTCCATCGCGCAACAGACCGTAGCCATAATCGGTGGCGTTGAAACCGCGAATATAGAACAGGTCTCCGGCCAGGCTGTCGCCGGCGGCGAACGGTGGGGCAAAGATCCCCGGCACGTAGCCGAGTACATCTGTGAGCGTCTGAGATTTCTGATCCTTCATGCGTTGGGCGGTGACGACTGACACCGAGCGCGGCGTTTCCGACAAAGGCGTACTGGTTTTCGTACCGATTCGACTGTTCTGCGCCTTGTAACCGACGTCGGCGGCGTAATCCAGATTCATCGGGTTGGCCAACTGACCATTGATGTTGGTCGGAGCCAGCTCCAGCGAATCACCGTTCGGCAGCGCCTGCAGAATGTAACTGCCCGGCGCCTGCGGTACGGCTTGCAAACCTGAGCCTTGCAGCAGTTGGGCAAAACCTTGGTCGACGGTGAAGTTGCCGTTCAACCCGACACTGCGCAAACGGCTGGTCTGTTGCGGCGAGAACGACAGAATTACATTGGCGACGGAGGCGAACTGGCTCAGCGCATTATCCAGCGGGCCGGCGGCGATGGCGTAACGCTGGGCTACCGACGCAGCGACGGCGTTATGGCTTATCACCAGGCAGGACGCGGCGCTGGTCATCAGTAGGCTGTAAGCAATGCAGTGGTAGGAAAAACGCTGACGAAACGTGGGAAGACGCATGTGTGGATAAGCCCTGAAGGTGGCAAAAAGCCGCGTTTATCGCGATTACCTGTAGGGCCGGGTCAGGGCAAAAAAAGATAACCCTGTTGTCGATTTATTTTGCCCAGGTGACATTTCGATCAAGCGTTGTGGCTGATCGATACCCAGTAACGGGTGAAATAGCGCACGTTGATCGGCAGTGACGCCTGAAGATTGGCCAGGACAGCGTCGGTTGAATTGAGGCGGAATGTCCCGGAAACCCGCAGCTCCCGGGCACGCGCGTCGCAATGCAAAACCCCGCTGCGATAACGGCTCAATTCTTCAATCACATCGCCCAAGCGTGCATCGAGGACGATCAATTGACCGTTGATCCACGCCACTTCGGAGGATTTGAAGGGATGAATGAGTCCTATGTGCTGACGATCAAAATCAGCGCCTTCGCCTGCCTGCAAGATTTTTGCGGTCGTTGAAGTATCACCAGGCTGAACACTGACCCGGTCTACCAACACTCCAACTCGGGTAGAACTCGATAGCTGGTGAACGGAGAAACGAGTGCCCAGCGCTTGAATCCGGCCATCACGGGTTTCGACAAAAAAGGGCCGTTGATCACCCAGCTTTCCGGTTTGAATGAGGATCTCGCCGGAGCGCAGGCGAATCAGCCGCTGCGCCGGGTCGAAAGACACATCAATCGCAGTGTCGGTGTTGAGTTGAATGTGGCTGCCATCCGCCAATGTGATATTGCGACGCTGGCCAACGCCGGTTTTATAGTCGGCCCAGACATTTCCCAAGGAAGTGTGTTGCTGAACATTCCAGCCTACAAACCCCGTCCCCGCTGCCAGCAGCAACAATTTCAGCACCTGGCGTCGTTGCTGTCCGGTATTCAGCGCGCGACGTTTCAAATCCGGCGGCAACGTACCGAGGTGGCGCTGCAGTTGTTCCATCTGGTTCCACGCCGCCAGATGCGCCGGGTCGCTATCTATCCACAGCTGCCAGGCCTTCTGTTCGGCGAGCGTTGGTGGATCTGCCTGAAACTGTACGTACCAACTGGCGGCTGCTTCGAAGATCTGTCGATGGGGGGCGATGGCCATCAACGTTGCGCCATGATCAGGGCACATTCCGTCAGCGCGCGGATCATGTGCTTCTTCACCGTGGTCAGCGAAACCTTCAATTGCAGAGCGATCTGTTGATAAGTCAGGCCATCGATCTGCGAGAGCATAAAGATTTTTTGGCTTCTGGCGCCAAGCTCGGTCAAGGCTTTATCCACAGCGACCAGGGTTTCGATGATCAGCGCCTTGTCTTCCTCGCTGATGGCGGTGGCTTCCGGTCGAGCCGCGAGGGTCTGCAAATAGGCGGCTTCGATAGCCTGTCTTCTATAGCGGTCAATCACCAGACCGCGTGCAATGGTCGCCAGATAATCACGTGGCTCGCGAATCTGTGCGGCATTACGTGCCGCCAGAATCCGCACGAACGTGTCATGCGCCACATCCGCCGCATCGCAGGCGTCATGCAATTTGCCCTTGAGCCAGCCATGTAGCCACGAATGGTGTTGCTCGTAGATTTGCTCGATCGCAGCAGTGTGGGCGGGTAGGGACATAGGAAGAGTGGGCGAGTTAATGATAATGCCTATTATTAGCCTCTGTTACGTTCTCTCACAATAGCCCTCGCACTTCCCTCCATCGGCTTCTTTGTCGCCAGCAAACACTCGTTGGCGATTTTTTTTGCGCCTTGAAAACGCCGTTTTATCAATTTTCTGTGGATTAAGCCCTGTGAATAACTGCCACTAAGGGCAGTTGATAACAGGGCTTCAAAACTGGATATAAACCCCTCTGTGGATAACCACCCCTTTCATCCACAGGCTTAAACCGGTTATCCAAGGCCCTCATTGACACATGAACACAGGGTTTTGAATCTCTGTACATAATGAAAACAAAGGCCTGTAGCGATCTATCCACAGAAAGTAGGCTCAGTAGAAATAAACATAAAAACAAAGGTTTTATAAATTTCTTTCTTTTTTATTCTTTTAACCTTGAGTTCTCCACAGCTGGTTAAATTTTGTGCAGAGGGTTCTTTAGGAAGGGCGAAGTCCCTATACTTGTCGACCAGGTTCAAAAACCTGATCTCAAACTATTCCTGAATTACCTACTTAAGCAGGCACGAGGTGCGTGGTGGATTTCCCTTCCCGTTTTGAAGTGATCGTCATCGGCGGCGGTCATGCCGGTACCGAGGCAGCACTGGCCTCAGCACGTATGGGGGCAAAAACCCTGTTGCTGACGCATAACGTGGAAACCCTCGGTGCCATGAGTTGCAACCCGGCCATCGGTGGCATTGGCAAAAGCCATCTGGTCAAGGAAATCGATGCCCTCGGCGGCGCGATGGCCACGGCAACAGATCTGGGCGGCATCCAGTTCCGCGTGTTGAACAGCCGTAAAGGCCCGGCCGTACGTGCAACTCGCGCTCAGGCCGACCGCATTCTGTACAAAGCCGCTGTCCGCGAAATTCTGGAAAACCAGCCGAACCTGTGGATATTTCAACAAGCCGCTGATGACCTGATCGTTGAGCAGGAACAAGTCCGTGGTGTTGTCACGCAAATGGGTCTGCGTTTCTTCGCCGATTCCGTGGTGTTGACCACCGGTACGTTCCTTGGCGGACTTATCCACATCGGGTTGCAGAATTTTTCCGGCGGTCGCGCCGGTGATCCGCCGTCAATTGCCCTGGCTCACCGTCTGCGTGAAATGCCACTGCGTGTCGGTCGCCTGAAAACCGGCACACCGCCGCGTATCGATGGCAAGTCTGTGGATTTCTCGGTGATGACCGAGCAACCGGGCGATACGCCGATCCCGGTGATGTCGTTCATGGGCAACAAAGAACAGCATCCACGCCAAGTCAGCTGCTGGATTACCCACACCAACGCCCGCACCCACGAAATCATTGCCGCGAACCTCGATCGTTCGCCGATGTATTCCGCTGCCGGTGAAATCGAAGGCATCGGCCCGCGCTATTGCCCGTCGATCGAAGACAAGATCCACCGCTTTGCCGACAAGGAAAGCCATCAGGTGTTTATCGAACCGGAAGGTTTGACCACCCATGAGCTATATCCGAACGGGATATCCACAAGCCTGCCGTTCGACGTGCAATTGCAGATCGTGCAATCGATTCGTGGCATGGAAAACGCGCACATCGTGCGTCCGGGTTATGCGATCGAGTACGACTACTTCGATCCGCGCGACCTGAAGTACAGCCTCGAAACCAAAGTCATCGGCGGTCTGTTCTTCGCCGGGCAAATCAACGGCACCACCGGCTACGAAGAAGCCGGCGCCCAAGGTTTGCTCGCTGGCGCCAACGCCGCACTGCGCGCCAAGGGCAAAGAAGCCTGGTGCCCGCGTCGCGATGAAGCGTACATCGGTGTATTGGTCGACGACCTGATTACCCTCGGTACCCAAGAGCCGTATCGCATGTTCACTTCCCGTGCCGAATACCGCCTGATCCTGCGCGAGGACAACGCCGACCTGCGTTTGACCGAAAAAGGTCGCGAGCTCGGTTTGGTCGATGACGCGCGTTGGGCGGCCTTCTGCAAGAAGCGCGAAAGCATCGAACTCGAAGAGCAGCGCCTGAAAAGCACCTGGGTTCGCCCGAACACGCAGCAGGGCGATGCGATTGCCGAGAAATTCGGCACGCCGCTGACCCACGAATACAACTTGCTCAACCTCTTGAGTCGTCCGGAAATCGACTACGCTGGTCTGGTCGAAGTGACCGGCAACGGCGCCGAAGATCCACAGGTCGCCGAGCAGGTTGAAATCAAGACCAAATACGCCGGTTACATCGACCGTCAACAGGACGAAATCGCCCGTCTGCGCGCCAGTGAAGACACGAAATTGCCTGTGGATATCGATTACACCAATATTTCCGGTCTCTCCAAGGAGATCCAGAGCAAGCTCGGCGCGACTCGACCAGAGACGCTGGGCCAGGCTTCGCGGATCCCGGGCGTGACCCCGGCAGCGATTTCGCTGTTGATGATTCATTTGAAAAAACGCGGCGCGGGCCGTCAGTTGGAGCAAAGCGCTTGAGTTCTAAGGTCACTTCGCAACACGCCGAAGAGTTATCCACAGGAGCCCGCGAGCTCGGTGTCAACCTCACTGAAACCCAGCACGAGTTGCTGCTGGGTTATTTGGCCCTGTTGATCAAATGGAACCAGGCCTACAACCTGACCGCGGTGCGCGATCCGGACGAAATGGTTTCGCGCCACTTGCTCGATAGTCTGAGCGTGATGTCGTTCATCGAAAACGGTCGTTGGCTCGACGTCGGCAGCGGCGGCGGCATGCCGGGGATCCCGTTGGCGATCCTGTATCCGGACTCGCAAGTGACCTGTCTGGACAGCAATGGCAAGAAAACCCGCTTCCTGACTCAGGTCAAACTCGAACTCAAACTGGATAACCTGCAAGTTATCCACAGTCGTGTCGAAGCTTTCCAGCCTGCAGAGCCGTTCAACGGGATCATTTCCCGGGCGTTCAGCAGCATGGAGAACTTCACCAACTGGACTCGCCATCTCGGCGATGCCGATACACGCTGGCTGGCAATGAAGGGCGTTCATCCGGCCGATGAGCTGGTAGCATTGCCGGCAGACTTCAAACTCGATAGCGAACACGCCCTGGCCGTACCCGGTTGCCAAGGCCAACGCCATCTGCTGATACTGCGCCGCACGGCATGATTGGGAACACAAGCAAGAATGGCTAAGGTATTCGCGATAGCGAACCAAAAGGGTGGTGTGGGCAAGACCACCACCTGCATCAACCTCGCAGCATCCCTGGTCGCGACCAAGCGCCGGGTGCTGTTGATCGATCTCGATCCACAGGGCAACGCCACCATGGGTAGCGGTGTGGATAAACACGGCCTGGAAAACTCGGTCTACGACCTGCTGATCGGCGAATGCGATCTGGCCCAGGCCATGCACTATTCCGAGCATGGCGGTTATCAACTGCTGCCGGCCAACCGCGATCTGACCGCGGCTGAAGTGGTGCTGCTGGAAATGCAGATGAAGGAAAGCCGTCTGCGCAGTGCGCTGGCGCCGATCCGTGAAAACTACGATTACATTTTGATCGACTGCCCACCGTCGCTGTCGATGCTGACGCTGAACGCACTGGTCGCTGCTGACGGGGTAATTATCCCCATGCAGTGCGAGTACTTTGCGCTAGAAGGTCTGAGCGACCTTGTGGATAACATCAAGCGCATCGCCGAATTGCTCAATCCGAACCTGAAAGTCGAAGGTTTGCTGCGCACCATGTACGACCCGCGCCTGAGCCTGATGAACGACGTTTCGGCGCAGCTCAAGGAACACTTCGGCGATCAGCTTTACGATACGGTGATCCCGCGCAACATCCGTCTGGCCGAAGCGCCAAGCTACGGCATGCCGGCGCTGGCCTATGACAAGCAATCGCGCGGCGCCCTGGCTTACCTGGCCCTGGCCGGCGAGATGGTTCGTCGTCAGCGCAAAAATTCACGCATCGCCGCCGCTCAGGCAACTTAAGGAATCCCCATGGCCGTCAAGAAACGAGGTCTCGGACGTGGACTGGATGCACTGCTGAGTGGTCCGACCGTCAGCGCGCTGGAAGAACAAGCCGCGCAGGCTGATACCCGTGAGCTGCAGCACCTGCCGCTGGATCTGCTGCAGCGTGGCAAGTACCAGCCGCGTCGCGACATGGATCCGCAGGCGCTGGAAGAGCTGGCGCTGTCGATCAAGGCACAAGGCGTGATGCAGCCGATCGTGGTTCGCCCGATTGGCGGTGGCCGCTTTGAAATCATCGCCGGTGAACGCCGCTGGCGCGCGAGCCAGCAGGCCGGCCAGGAAACCATCCCGGCGATGGTCCGTGATGTACCGGATGAAACCGCGATCGCCATTGCGCTGATCGAGAACATCCAGCGCGAAGACCTCAACCCGATCGAAGAAGCAGTGGCCCTGCAGCGTTTGCAGCAGGAATTCCAGCTCACGCAGCAACAGGTCGCCGAGGCTGTGGGCAAGTCCCGCGTCACAGTGGCCAACCTGTTGCGTCTGATTGCGCTGCCGGAAGTCATCAAGACCATGCTGTCCCACGGCGACCTGGAAATGGGTCATGCCCGTGCATTGCTCGGTCTGCCGGACAATCAGCAGGTCGAAGGGGCGCGACATGTTGTCGCACGCGGTCTTACCGTGCGCCAAACTGAAGCACTGGTTCGCCAGTGGTTGAGTGGCAAACCGGAGCCTGTGGAAGCCAGCAAACCCGACCCGGATATCGCCCGTCTCGAACAGCGTCTGGCCGAGCGCCTAGGCTCTGCGGTGCAGATTCGCCACGGCAAGAAGGGAAAGGGTCAGTTGGTGATCGGTTATAACTCGCTCGATGAGCTTCAAGGTGTGCTCGCACACATCCGCTGAAACATTTCCTCATGTAGCGCGCAGTCGGAAATCACTACCTGACAGTTGAATAGGGGCAGAACCGCCCCTATACTCTGCGCGCATTTTGTCGGCACAAATTATGCCAAGTTATTGAATTCTGGCAGCCGACCATTGGAGAGCAATAGTGATGGAAACCCGCAAGCCAAACCGCCTGCCGTTCCATCGCCTGGCAGTTTTTCCGGTGTTAATGGCTCAATTTGTCATTTTGCTGATTGCCGCTTTGGCGCTCTGGCAATGGCACGGAGTCGTTGCCGGATACTCGGGACTTTGCGGAGGCCTGATAGCCTTGCTGCCCAATGTTTATTTTGCTCACAAGGCATTTCGGTTTTCCGGCGCCCGAGCAGCCCAGTCCATCGTCCGGTCTTTTTATGCCGGCGAGGCAGGCAAACTGATTTTGACAGCAGTGCTTTTTGCGCTGGTGTTTGCAGGTGTGAAGCCACTGGCGCCGATAGCTGTATTCGGCGTGTTCGTGCTGACTCAGTCGGTCAGCTGGTTCGCTCCCCTGCTGATGAGAACAAGACTTTCGAGACCTTAGGGCGTTTGAGGCAACCATGGCAGAAACAACCGCTTCGGGCTATATCCAGCACCACTTGCAGAACCTGACCTTCGGTCAGCTACCTAACGGCGGCTGGGGCTTTGCCCACACCGCAGCAGAAGCCAAAGAAATGGGCTTCTGGGCTTTCCACGTCGATACTCTCGGCTGGTCGGTTGCGTTGGGTCTGATCTTCGTTTTTCTTTTCCGCATGGCGGCAAAGAAAGCGACTTCGGGTCAACCGGGTGCTTTGCAGAACTTCGTTGAAGTATTGGTCGAATTCGTCGATGGCAGCGTGAAAGACAGCTTCCATGGCCGTAGCCCGGTGATTGCACCGCTGGCACTGACCATCTTCGTCTGGGTGTTCCTGATGAACGCCGTCGACCTGATCCCGGTCGACTGGATTCCTCAACTGGCCATCCTGATCACCGGTGATCACCACATCCCGTTCCGCGCCGTGTCGACTACCGACCCGAACGCGACCCTGGGCATGGCGTTGTCGGTTTTCGCACTGATCATTTTCTACAGCATCAAGGTCAAGGGCATCGGCGGCTTCATCGGCGAACTGACCCTGCACCCGTTCGGCAGCAAGAACATCTTTGTTCAGGCCCTGCTGATCCCGGTGAACTTCCTGCTGGAATTCGTGACCCTGATCGCTAAACCGATCTCTCTGGCTCTGCGTCTGTTCGGCAACATGTATGCCGGTGAGCTGGTGTTCATTCTGATCGCTGTGATGTTCGGCAGCGGTCTGCTCTGGCTGAGCGGCCTGGGCGTTGTTCTGCAGTGGGCTTGGGCTGTGTTCCACATCCTGATCATCACCCTGCAGGCGTTCATCTTCATGATGCTGACCATCGTCTACCTGTCGATGGCGCACGAAGAAAACCATTAAGACCAGTCTCGACTAGTCTGATGTCCTTCCCGGTCAAACGGGAAGGGGCTCTTCACAGGGCACCTGAAACGATTTGTTTTACCGCTTTAATCTAAAAAACCTAAACCATACGACGTAAAAGTCGGGAGGAAAGATGGAAACTGTAGTTGGTCTAACCGCTATCGCTGTTGCACTGTTGATCGGCCTGGGCGCACTGGGTACCGCAATTGGTTTCGGCCTGCTGGGCGGCAAGTTCCTGGAAGGCGCAGCGCGTCAGCCAGAAATGGTTCCAATGCTGCAAGTTAAAATGTTCATCGTTGCCGGTCTGCTCGACGCCGTAACCATGATCGGTGTTGGTATCGCTCTGTTCTTCACCTTTGCGAACCCGTTCGTTGGTCAGATCGCTGGCTAATTACCCGGATTCTTCCGAGTAATTTGATGTGATGGACAACGTAACTGCGAGGTGTTGGCGTGAACATTAATGCGACCCTGATTGGCCAGTCCGTTGCGTTCCTGATTTTTGTACTGTTCTGCATGAAGTATGTATGGCCTCCGGTCATCACTGCCCTGCACGAACGTCAAAAGAAGATCGCTGATGGTCTGGACGCTGCCAGCCGAGCAGCTCGCGACCTGGAGTTGGCCCAAGAAAAAGCGGGTCAGCAACTGCGCGAAGCGAAAGCTCAGGCAGCTGAAATCATCGAGCAAGCCAAGAAACGCGGTAACCAGATTGTCGAAGAGGCCGTTGAAAAGGCCCGTGTCGACGCTGACCGTGTGAAGGTTCAGGCTCAAGCCGAGATCGAACAGGAACTGAACAGTGTCAAAGACAAGCTGCGCGCCCAAGTGGGTATGCTGGCTGTCGGCGGCGCCGAGAAGATCCTGGGTGCCACAATCGATCAAAACGCGCACGCAGAGCTGGTTAACCAACTGGCTGCTGAAATCTAAGCGAGGGCGATCATGGCAGAACTGACCACGTTGGCCCGACCTTACGCTAAGGCGGCCTTCGAGCACGCTCAGGCCCACCAGCAACTGGCCAATTGGTCAGCCATGCTCGGCCTGGCTGCAGCGGTGTCACAAGATGACACCATGCAGCGCGTGCTCAAGGCCCCGCGACTGACGAGCGCAGAAAAGGCCGCCACGTTTATTGACGTGTGCGGCGACAAGTTTGATGCCAAGGCACAGAACTTCATCAACGTCGTTGCCGAAAACGACCGTCTCCCGCTTCTGCCGGAGATTGCCGCTCTTTTCGACCTGTACAAGGCCGAACAAGAGAAGTCGGTAGACGTTGAAGTGACCAGTGCTTTCGCATTGAACCAAGAACAGCAAGACAAACTCGCCAAGGTTCTCAGTGCACGACTCAACCGGGAAGTGCGCCTGCAAGTTGCGGAGGATGCTGCCCTAATAGGTGGTGTCGTTATCCGCGCCGGCGACCTGGTTATCGATGGCTCGATTCGCGGCAAAATCGCGAAACTTGCCGAAGCATTGAAATCTTGAGTTTGAAGGGGCAGCAGAGCAATGCAGCAACTCAATCCTTCCGAAATAAGTGAAATTATCAAGGGCCGCATCGACAAGCTCGATGTGACCTCCCAAGCCCGTAACGAAGGCACTGTCGTCAGCGTATCTGACGGCATCGTGCGGATTCACGGTCTGGCCGACGTAATGTACGGCGAGATGATCGAGTTTCCGGGCGGCGTCTACGGTATGGCCCTCAACCTGGAGCAAGACTCCGTAGGTGCCGTTGTATTGGGCGCTTACCAGTCTCTGGCTGAAGGCATGAGCGCCAAGTGCACCGGCCGCATCCTCGAAGTTCCTGTTGGTAAGGAACTGCTGGGTCGCGTAGTCGACGCACTGGGTAACCCTGTTGACGGCAAAGGTCCACTGGGCAACACCGAGACCGACGCGGTCGAGAAAGTTGCACCGGGCGTGATCTGGCGTAAGTCGGTAGACCAGCCTGTACAGACTGGCTACAAGGCTGTCGATGCCATGATCCCTGTCGGCCGTGGCCAGCGTGAGCTGATCATCGGTGACCGTCAGATCGGTAAAACCGCTCTGGCGATCGACGCGATCATCAACCAGAAAGACAGCGGCATTTTCTGCGTCTACGTAGCAATCGGTCAGAAACAATCGACCATCGCCAACGTGGTTCGCAAGCTGGAAGAAAACGGCGCCCTGGCCAACACGATCATCGTGGCTGCCAGTGCTTCGGAATCTCCTGCGCTGCAATTCCTGGCACCGTACTCCGGTTGCACCATGGGTGAATTCTTCCGCGACCGCGGTGAAGACGCGCTGATCGTTTATGACGATCTGTCCAAGCAAGCAGTGGCTTACCGCCAGATTTCCCTGCTGCTGCGCCGTCCACCAGGCCGTGAAGCTTACCCAGGCGACGTGTTCTATCTCCACTCCCGTCTGCTGGAGCGCGCATCCCGCGTTTCGGAAGAATACGTAGAGAAGTTCACCAACGGCGCAGTGACCGGCAAAACCGGTTCGCTGACCGCACTGCCGATCATCGAAACCCAGGCTGGCGACGTTTCCGCGTTCGTTCCGACCAACGTGATTTCGATCACCGACGGTCAGATCTTCCTGGAATCGGCCATGTTCAACTCGGGCATCCGCCCTGCAGTGAACGCCGGTGTTTCGGTATCCCGTGTGGGTGGTGCCGCTCAGACCAAGATCATCAAGAAGCTCTCCGGTGGTATCCGTACCGCTCTGGCTCAGTACCGTGAACTGGCGGCATTCGCCCAGTTCGCTTCTGACCTGGACGAAGCGACCCGTAAGCAACTTGAGCATGGTCAGCGCGTTACCGAGCTGATGAAGCAGAAGCAATACGCACCAATGTCGATCGCTGACATGGCGCTGTCGCTGTATGCCGCTGAGCGTGGGTTCCTGACTGACGTTGAAATCGCCAAGATCGGCAGCTTCGAACAAGCGCTGATCGCTTTCTTCAACCGCGATCACGCCGATTTGATGGCCAAGATCAACGTTAAAGGTGACTTCAATGACGAAATCGACGCTGGCATGAAAGCCGGTATCGAGAAGTTCAAGGCCACCCAAACCTGGTAAGCCGCAGCGGGAGCCGCGAGGCTCCCGCTTGCTAACCTGATAGGTGTTACATGGCAGGCGCAAAAGAGATTCGCAGTAAGATTGCGAGCATCAAAAGCACGCAAAAGATTACCAGCGCCATGGAAAAAGTGGCGGTCAGCAAAATGCGCAAGGCACAAATGCGCATGGCTGCTAGCCGTCCTTATGCGGAGCGTATCCGCCAGGTTATTGGGCATCTGGCCAACGCCAACCCGGAATACCGCCACCCGTTCATGATCGATCGCGCCATCAAGCGTGTCGGTTATGTCGTCGTGAGCAGTGACCGTGGTCTGTGCGGCGGCTTGAACACCAACCTGTTCAAGGCCCTGGTCAAGGACATGGCGGTAAACCGCGAAAACGGCGTCGAGATTGATCTGTGTGTCGTTGGTAGCAAGGGTGCGGCCTTTTTCCGTAACTTCGGCGGTAACGTCGTTGCAGCTATCAGCCACCTGGGTGAAGAGCCGTCGATCAATGATCTGATCGGCAGCGTCAAGGTGATGCTGGATGCCTACCTGGACGGCCGTATTGATCGCCTGTCCGTGGTGTCCAACAAGTTCATCAACACCATGACGCAACAGCCTACCGTGGAGCAGTTGATTCCACTGGTGGCCACCCCGGATCAGGATCTCAAGCACCACTGGGACTATCTCTACGAACCGGATGCCAAAGAGCTGCTTGACGGCTTGATGGTCCGCTACGTTGAGTCGCAGGTCTACCAGGCGGTGGTCGAGAACAACGCGGCTGAACAAGCTGCGCGGATGATCGCGATGAAGAACGCTACCGACAACGCCGGTGATTTGATCAGCGATTTGCAGCTGATCTACAACAAGGCGCGTCAGGCTGCGATCACCCAAGAGATCTCGGAAATCGTCGGCGGCGCTGCCGCGGTTTAACGGTTCAAATATTCAGAGGATCCAGCTATGAGTAGCGGACGTATCGTTCAAATCATCGGCGCCGTTATCGACGTGGAATTTCCACGCGACAGCGTACCGAGCATCTACAACGCTTTGAAAGTAATAAGCGATGCCGGCACCACTCTGGAAGTTCAGCAACAGCTGGGCGACGGCGTGGTTCGTACCATTGCGATGGGTTCCACCGAGGGCTTGAAGCGCGGTCTGGAAGTTACCGATTCTGGCGCAGCCATCTCCGTACCGGTCGGTAAAGCGACCCTGGGCCGGATCATGGACGTCCTCGGTAACCCGATCGACGAAGCTGGCCCGATCGACACCGAAGAGCGTTGGGGCATTCACCGTCCAGCGCCTTCGTTCGCTGAACAGGCAGGCGGCAACGACCTGCTGGAAACCGGCATCAAGGTTATCGACCTGGTTTGCCCGTTTGCCAAAGGCGGTAAAGTCGGTCTGTTCGGTGGTGCCGGTGTAGGCAAAACCGTAAACATGATGGAACTGATCCGTAACATCGCCATCGAGCACAGCGGTTATTCCGTGTTCGCCGGTGTGGGTGAGCGTACTCGTGAGGGTAACGACTTCTACCACGAGATGAAGGACTCCAACGTTCTGGACAAAGTGGCACTGGTTTACGGTCAGATGAACGAGCCGCCGGGTAACCGTCTGCGCGTAGCACTGACCGGCCTGACCATGGCCGAGAAGTTCCGTGACGAAGGTAACGACGTTCTGCTGTTCGTCGACAACATCTATCGTTACACCCTGGCCGGTACTGAAGTATCCGCACTGCTGGGCCGTATGCCTTCGGCAGTAGGTTACCAGCCGACCCTGGCTGAAGAGATGGGCGTTCTGCAAGAACGTATCACTTCGACCAAGGAAGGTTCGATCACTTCGATCCAAGCGGTATACGTACCTGCGGATGACTTGACCGACCCGTCGCCAGCGACCACCTTCGCCCACTTGGACGCCACCGTCGTTCTGTCCCGTGACATCGCTTCCCTGGGTATCTACCCAGCAGTAGATCCACTGGATTCGACTTCGCGCCAGCTGGACCCGAACGTAATCGGCCAGGACCACTACGACACCGCTCGCGGCGTTCAGTACGTTCTGCAACGTTACAAAGAGCTGAAGGACATCATCGCGATCCTGGGTATGGACGAGCTGTCGGAAGCCGACAAGCAGTTGGTAAACCGTGCTCGTAAGATCCAGCGCTTCTTGTCGCAGCCGTTCTTCGTGGCTGAAGTCTTCACCGGTGCTTCGGGTAAATACGTTTCCCTGAAAGACACCATTGCTGGCTTCAAAGGCATCCTCAACGGTGACTACGACCACCTGCCAGAACAAGCGTTCTACATGGTTGGCGGCATCGAAGAAGCGATCGAGAAAGCCAAGAAACTGTAATCCCGGCGCCCGGCAACGGGCGCTAATTTAGGTTGAGGCAATCAGATGGCTATGACAGTCCATTGCGATATCGTCAGCGCGGAAGGGGAAATCTTTTCCGGCCTGGTCGAGATGGTGATTGCGCACGGTGCACTGGGTGATCTTGGTATCGCTCTGGGTCACGCGCCGCTGATCACTAATCTGAAGCCAGGTCCTATCCGCCTGATCAAGCAAGGCGGGGAACCCGAGGTGTTTTACATCTCCGGTGGTTTCCTCGAGGTTCAGCCGAACATGGTCAAGGTGCTTGCCGATACCGTGCAACGTGCCGCCGATCTGGATGAAGCTCAGGCTCAAGCAGCTCTCAAGGCTGCCGAGAATGCCTTGCACGAAAAAGGCGCGGATTTCGACTATAGCGCTGCATCAGCACGTCTGGCCGAGGCTGCAGCTCAGCTGCGCACCGTCCAGCAGATCCGCAAGAAGTTTGGCGGTTAATCCGTCAGCCGCTTGTTGTGCGATTGATAAAAAAGGGTAGCCTCGGCTACCCTTTTTTCTTTTCCGATTTTTACAACCCGGTCGCAGTTGCTGACCACCCAGGATTGGTAGCCAGTCATGTCTCTTGAAATCGTTATCCTCGCGGCCGGTCAAGGCACTCGTATGCGTTCGGCCCTGCCGAAGGTGTTGCACCCGATTGCCGGCAACTCCATGTTGGGCCATGTTATCCACAGCGCCCGTCAACTTGATCCACAGCGCATTCATGTGGTCATCGGCCATGGCGCCGACGTGGTGCGTGAACGCCTGGCGGCCGACGATCTGAATTTTGTCCTGCAGGACAAGCAACTGGGCACCGGCCACGCCACCGCCCAGGCTGTGCCGTTCATTACTGCCGACACTGTGCTGATCCTTTACGGTGACGTACCGCTGATCGAAGTCGAAACCCTGCAACGTCTGCTCAAGCAAGTCGTGCCCGGGCAAATGGGCTTGCTCACCGTTGAGCTGGATGACCCGACCGGCTATGGCCGCATCGTTCGTGATGCCGATGGCAAAGTCACGGCAATCGTTGAGCACAAAGATGCCAGCGAAGCGCAACGCGCGATCACCGAGGGCAACACCGGCATTCTCGCCGTCCCGGCCAATCGTCTGGCCGACTGGATGAGCCGCCTGTCGAACAACAACGCTCAGGGCGAGTACTACCTGACCGACGTGATCGAAATGGCGGTCAACGATGGTCTGCTGGTGGCCACCGAGCAACCGCACGATGCGATGGAAGTGCAGGGCGCCAATGATCGCAAGCAACTCTCCGAGCTGGAGCGTCATTATCAGTTGCGCGCCGGTCGCCGTTTGATGGCGCAAGGCGTGACCCTGCGTGATCCGGCGCGCTTTGATGTGCGTGGCGAAGTGACCGTGGGTCGCGACGTGCTGATCGATATCAACGTGATTCTCGAAGGCAATGTTGTCATCGAAGATGACGTGGTGATCGGTCCGAACTGTGTGATCAAGGACAGCACCCTGCGTAAAGGCGTGGTGATCAAGGCCAACAGTCATATCGAAGGTGCCATCCTCGGCGAAGGCAGCGATGCCGGTCCGTTCGCGCGTCTGCGCCCGGGCACCGTACTGGAAGCGCGTGCGCATGTGGGTAACTTCGTTGAATTGAAGAACGCGCACATGGGCGAGGGCGCCAAGGCCGGTCACCTGACCTATCTGGGCGACGCGGAAATCGGTGCGCGCACCAACGTTGGCGCCGGCACCATCACCTGCAACTACGACGGCGCCAACAAGTGGAAAACCGTGTTGGGCGCGGACGTGTTCATTGGCTCCAACAACTCGTTGGTTGCACCTGTGGATATCTCTGACGGTGCTACCACGGCGGCTGGGTCGACGATTACGCAGAATGTGGATAACGCGCAATTGGCGGTAGGGCGTGCGCGGCAGAAGAACATTGATGGCTGGAAACGGCCGGAGAAGATCAAGAAGGGCTGAGTTATCCACAGCGCTTTAAAGATCCAAAGATCGCAGCCTTCGGCAGCTCCTACATGGGACCTGTCGATGGCTGCGTTTTTTTTTGTCTGGCGGGTTGACGATTTGTGGCTGATAGGTTTTGATTGCTTCCGTTATCTTTCGAATCGAAACTTAGGTCGTCATGTCGAAACGCAATACGCCCCAGCGCCGCCATAACATCCTTGCCTTGCTCAATGAGCAGGGTGAAGTCAGTGTGGATGAGTTGGCCAAGCGCTTCGAAACCTCTGAAGTTACGATCCGCAAGGATCTGGCTGCCTTGGAGAGTCATGGTCTGCTGCTGCGCCGTTACGGCGGGGCGATCACCATGCCGCAGGAATTGGTCGCGGAAACCGCGCAAAGCATTTCCAAATATAAGCAGGCGATTGCCCGCGCAGCGGTGAAACGCATTCGCGAGCACGCGCGCATCATCATCGACAGCGGCAGCACTACCGCTGCGATGATCCCAGAACTCGGTCAACAGCCGGGTCTGGTGGTGATGACCAATTCTCTGCATGTTGCCAACGCCCTGAGCGAACTCGAACACGAGCCGGTGCTGTTGATGACCGGTGGCACCTGGGACCCGCATTCGGAGTCCTTTCAGGGTCAGGTCGCCGAGCAAGTACTACGCTCTTACGACTTCGACCAGTTGTTCATCGGTGCCGATGGCATCGATCTGGTGCGTGGCACCACGACCTTCAATGAGCTGCTCGGTTTGAGCCGGGTCATGGCTGACGTGGCGCGGGAAGTCATCGTCATGGTCGAGGCCGACAAGATCGGCCGCAAGATTCCCAATCTGGAACTGCCATGGAGCAGCGTCCATACCCTAATTACCGATGATCGCCTGCCCCAAGAGGCACGCGATCAGATACAGGCCCGCGGTATCAACTTGATTTGCGCGGCTGTCAGTCAGGAGAAATAAGCATGTGTGGAATTGTCGGCGCAGTGGCTGAACGTAACATCACCGCCATCCTGCTCGAAGGCCTCAAGCGCCTCGAGTACCGCGGCTATGACAGCGCGGGTGTAGCGGTCTACACCAGCGAGGAAACTCTCGAGCGCATGCGCCGTCCGGGCAAGGTCAGTGAACTCGAAGCGGCACTGGCCGAGCATCCACTGGTGGGTCGTCTGGGTATCGCCCACACCCGCTGGGCCACCCACGGCGCACCGTGCGAACGCAACGCCCACCCGCATTTCTCCGGCGACATCGCCGTGGTGCACAACGGCATCATCGAGAACCACGAAGCCCTGCGCGAACAACTGAAAGCGCTGGGTTACGTGTTCACCTCGGACACTGACACCGAAGTCATCGCCCATCTGCTCAACCACAAACTCAAGGATCAGCCAGACCTGACCGTCGCACTCAAAGCGACCGTCAAGGAATTGCACGGTGCTTATGGTCTGGCCGTGATCAACGCCAAGCAACCGGATCGTCTGGTTGCTGCGCGCAGTGGCAGCCCGCTGGTGATCGGCCTGGGTCTGGGCGAAAACTTCCTCGCTTCCGACCAACTGGCGCTGCGTCAGGTTACCGACCGCTTCATGTACCTGGAAGAAGGTGATATCGCCGAAATTCGCCGCGATAACGTGCAGATCTGGGACGTCGACGGCAATGCGGTCGAGCGCCAGACCGTGCAATACACCGACGGTGCCGAAGCCGCCGACAAAGGTGAATTCCGCCACTACATGCTCAAAGAAATCCACGAGCAACCGGCCGTTGTCCAGCGCACCCTCGAAGGTCGCCTGAGCAATGATCAGGTGCTGGTTCAGGCGTTCGGCCCACAAGCGGCCGAGCTGTTCGCCAAAGTGCGCAACGTGCAGATCGTTGCCTGTGGCACCAGCTATCACGCTGGTATGGTCGCCCGTTACTGGCTGGAAGAACTGGCCGGCATTCCGTGCCAGGTCGAAGTTGCCAGCGAATTCCGCTACCGCAAAGTCGTGGTGCAGCCGGACACCCTGTTCGTGACCATCTCGCAATCCGGCGAAACCGCCGACACCCTGGCCGCGCTACGCAACGCCAAGGAGTTGGGTTTCCTCGCCAGCCTGGCGATCTGCAACGTCGGCATCAGTTCGCTGGTGCGCGAATCCGACCTGACCCTGCT
Source organism: Pseudomonas sp. PB103 (assembly GCF_009764635.1). NCBI lineage: Bacteria > Pseudomonadati > Pseudomonadota > Gammaproteobacteria > Pseudomonadales > Pseudomonadaceae > Pseudomonas > Pseudomonas sp. PB103. The sequence goes on from NZ_RWIL01000049.1 coordinate 57,025, forward strand.
GACCCAGGCCGGTCGCGAAATCGGCGTCGCTTCGACCAAAGCCTTCACCACGCAACTGGTCGGCCTGCTGCTGCTGACTCTGTCGCTGGGCCAGGTGCGCGGCACCTTGGACAAAGGCGTTGAAGCCACACTGGTCGAAGAATTGCGTCGCCTGCCAACCCGCCTCGGCGAAGCGCTGGCGATGGACAGCACCGTGGAAAAAATCGCCGAACTGTTCGCCGAGAAAAACCACACCCTGTTCCTCGGCCGTGGTGCGCAATTCCCGGTCGCGATGGAAGGTGCCTTGAAGCTCAAGGAAATCTCCTACATCCACGCCGAAGCCTATCCGGCCGGCGAGCTGAAACACGGCCCGCTGGCGCTGGTGGATAACGACATGCCAGTGGTCACCGTCGCGCCAAACAACGAACTGCTGGAAAAGCTCAAATCCAACCTGCAGGAAGTCCGCGCCCGTGGCGGCGAACTGATCGTGTTCGCCGACGAAAAAGCCGGGATGACCAATGGTGAAGGTACTCACGTGGTGCAAATGCCGCACATCCACGACATCCTTTCGCCGATCCTCTACACGATTCCGCTGCAGTTGCTGTCGTACTACGTTGCGGTGCTGAAAGGCACGGATGTGGATCAGCCGCGTAATTTGGCGAAGTCGGTGACCGTGGAGTAAGTTATCCACAGCTGAGTTAACCGCCTGGTTTTCAACAATAAAGATTGACACAAAACAATAAAGTTTGACACGCATGAACATAGATTGACACAAGGCTCAAACCCCCGTATCTACGGGGGTTTTCCTTTCCAGGCTTTCCCTTTGGTCTGGATTCATCGCTTCAACTTTCAGCGGGTGTAGTCTGGAAAATGTTTTGAATGCGGCCGCTTTGGCGGTCGTGTCCTTCTACGACTTTTTCTCGACGCGAGGTGAAGCGGTCCGCATCGACTGAGGAGGCGTGGGTTGCGAGGTCGTAAATTTGCATCACAGCAGGACATTGAACGGCACATTGCAAATGGATTTGGCGAAGGCGCCGGGGCAAGCTACGTGCCTTGGCTGCGGGTACAAGATGTCCCGTCGATAGGTCGTTCGCACAAGATTCAAGGTGTGAAGATCGAGAGGATTCATCACCTCCTGTCAGATCTCGAGCGTTCCTACTTCCTTGTGTGTGAATTTTCTGAAGACGTCGTGGATATCCGGGAGCAATACCCTTTACTACCCACAGAGCGTGCGCAAGCGATAGCGTCGGCGATCGATGTACGCTATCCAAGATACCCTAGAACAACACTGCCTTATGTGATGACAACAGACTTCCTGTTAACTGTTAAGGACCCGAGCGGAAACTTCAAATCGGTAGCTAGGACGGTGAAGTATCGTTCAGATTTAATTGGCAACGGAAGTAAAAGAACGCTTGAAAAACTTGAAATTGAAAAGCGTTTTTGGGAAAGCCAAGGTGTTGATTGGAAAATCGTAACAGACGAGTTTTTTACACGAGATTTGATTAAAAATCTTGGACTAATCAGGAGGTACTCGAAGCTCTCTCGTGATTTAATGAAAGCGCCGTTGCATTCGAATTTTATCGAGTGCCTTGTAAACAGCCGGGAATATTCGTGGACCTTGGCCACCTGTCTAAGAAAAATAGCATCACTTCTGTCCATTTCCTATATAGACGCTCAAGCAATTTTCTTTCATCTGGTTTGGAACAAGATACTGAAAATCGATTTGGTTAACACTCCTCTCCACCTTACTGGTCTAGTTCCTGGCTTCGAAGTTTCACCGAGCCCTGTCCAAGTATCGTTGAAGGAGAAAATGTCATGACTGTTCTCGTTAATGACGTTTTCGAGCCTGTAACCGATCTGTCGGTCATCGCTACGATAGCCAGGCTCCTTTACCAAGATGAAACGCATGACTTAGCAGTTGTGATGGATCTATCTGACCCACCCCGGCAGCCATACGCTGTGGGTCTGGAGGAGCTTCGTCGATCGTTAGCGTCTGGTCACACCAAACCAGCAGCCATTGCCACGCCCGAGTTCATGCTTGTGCTTGAGGAACAGTTGGATGAGAGAGCCAAGCAAGGCCGGGACGAAAAGTGGGCCGTCATCGCCCCTCTGCTAGATCCTGAATACCCAGGACAAATATTTGTACGAGGTGAGTTAGGCCGACTTGTTAGCAAACGGGCGTCAGAGCTCGGAATCCAGCGGAAAACGATCTATCGACTTCTTTACCGCTATTGGTTTTATGGTCAAGTTCGCAACTCATTGCTTAACAATTATACGGCAGTAGGGGTTGCCGATAGAAAATATGATCCGAGCAGGCCACCAGGGCGAAAGCCTAAATTTCAAGGCGTTCTTACTTCGCCTTCCAAGATGCTCAGTGCAGTTGATAAACGATGCATCCGTGTTGGATATGCTCTTTATGTAAGAGATAAGAAATCATCTATTTCGAGCGCATATGACGAAATGTTGAGACGATTCTACTCTGTTCGAGACATCTCTAAAAACAGTGAAGAAGAGCTTCGTTTGTTGCCTGGTTCAGAACTCCCCAGCTTGAGGCAGTTCCAATATTGGGGACAGATTTTTTTCGACGAGATTGCAACCGAGCGTGGCCGTAAAGGATTGAGGAGATGGTTAAAGGACTGCCGTCCGCTTTCAGGTACCGTTCGCGATTGGCTGCGTGGACCCTGTCATCAGTTCGAGATCGACGCGACTATTGCCGATATTTATTTGGTCAACAGCTACTCCAGGCGGATGCTCATTGGCCGGCCCGTAGTTTATATCGTTGTGGATAGCTTCTCCGGAATGATTGCTGGTCTCTATGTAGGATTGGAGGGCCCTAGTTGGAATGGGGCCAGGCAAGCGCTGTTCAACGCGTTTACCTCCAAAGTCGAGTTCTGCGCTCAGAACGGCGTCGAAATCAATGCAGATGATTGGAATTGTCACCACCTGCCCCACCAGATTTACGCCGACCGAGGAGAGATGCTGTCACTCGCAGCAGAGGGGCTATCGTCAGGATTGGGAATTGAGATGGGCACTGCTCCGCCTTATCGGCCGGATTGGAAGCCTATGGTGGAAAGTCGGTTTGGCATTTTGAATGATTTGACGGGTATCAGATGGCTACCTGGCGGGGTAGCAGCGCGAGACAAAGAGCGAGGCGAGCGAGATTACCGGCTCGATGCCACGCTGAATCTCAAAGAGTTCACCCAAATCCTCATCAAGTGCGTACTCCACTATAACGGGCACCATCGACAGCCTGAACGACTGACGCAGGCGATGATGAATGACGGCGTTGAACCTACACCCAACGGGATATGGAATTGGGCCTGCGACAACGACCTGATCGAATCCAACAAACGTCCTGACGAGCTGGTTTACCTCCATCTCTTGCCTCGCGAGCGCGCGACCGTTCAAAAGGGTGGGGTTATGTTTCGCGGCATGCACTACGTGTGTGATATGGCCATAGAGAAAGATTGGTTTGCCAAGGCTCGCAAAGGGGGCGTTTGGTCAATAGAGTGTTGGTTCGATCCGAACTCGGCGGCACACATTTGGATTCAGGGAGAGGCCAAGCAGTTTATCCGTTGTGATCTTCGACGATCGGATGCCGGTTACGCGAATTACCGCTCGGACGAGATTTTTGATCTGCTCGAAGCCTATCGCCAAAAACCGCCTACTCGCCGGCGAGCCGAGCTGGAAAGCCGTGTGCAGCTTAGCGATCAGGTCCACCAGATCATCAGTCATGCACTCGCAGAACGAAAACTGGAACCTGCTCCGCCCACCAAGGCAGAGGCCACTGGAAACATCCGCGAGAACCGCGCAGAAGAACGTCTCCGTGAGCGTGAAAATGCGGTTGTTCCTGAAGGCGTTAGGGCGGAGCCAGCTTCACTTCAATCTGAATTGACACCGAAAGCGCATGATTCATATGCCGGCGAGCGGACTGCGCAGGTTATCGATTTGCTCAAAAGAATTCGGCCAGGACAGGCAAAATGAAAGGTGCACAGACGTTCGCCAATTACGTCAGACAGGACATTAGTGAGTATGCGGGTAACCCGCTTATCGAAGCTTTGCCTCCGATATTGTCGGAGGCGGCGGCTGTTGAACTGATTTCGAACTTTCCTCAGCCGGTGGATCCGAAAGAGCTGACGCTCGAAGGAGCCACTCGAATTCACTGTATCGACAGGCTGAGAACCGTCGTACAGCCGTTCTTGCTACATCTGGAACTGGAGGCCCTGTTCTCACTGCTCATCCGTCGAGGGTATGTCGGGCGTAACCCGATGTCGCCCGCTACCGTCCGGCATTTGCATTCTTTATCGGGAGCTCAGCGTTACCACGATGCGTTCAAGTCCACTGCAGAAACGTTTACGGTCGTCGGCCTGAGCGGCATTGGCAAGTCAACGGCACTCCACGCCATCTTGAGCCTTTATCCACAGACAATCCGTCATGAGCGCTATGAGGGAAAGCAGTTTGTTCATACCCAAATCACATGGCTGAAGCTTGACTGCCCTCGGGATGGATCGCTGGCTGGATTTTGCCAGCAGTTTTTTTATGCGGTTGGAGACGCTCTAGGAGACAAGGACTACCACAAGCGCTACCGGCATCGAAACATCAATGATGCGCTGCAACAGATGGAGCAGGTGGCCAGCACGTTTTTCATCGGCGCCTTGTTGATCGACGAGCTGCAAAACCTCCACCTGGCGAAAACCGGTGGTAAGGAGAGCATGCTGAATTTTTTCCTGCACTTGGTAAACAACATCGGTATCCCGGTGGTTTTCAGTGGCACGAACTCGACGATTAGCCTGTTCTCAGAAGCCATGCGGACTGCCCGCCGAGTTTGTGGTGCTGGTACGCTCGAATTCAAACGATTCGAAAAGGATGATGAGGAGTGGCGGTTGTTGGTCGAAAATCTCTGGAGCTATCAGTGGTGCAAACAGACGGCTGAGCTGACCGACGAGATTTTTGACACGCTGTATGAGCACACTCAAGGCGTCACGGATTTCCTGGTCAAGCTGCTGGTATTGAGTCAGCGTTATGCGGTCCAGAGTGGCTCGGAGTGTTTGACTGCCGAGATCCTGGTGAAGGTAAGCAACTCAAAAATGCAGATTCTAAAGCCAGCCCTTTCAGCTCTGCGTAGCCGTGATCCGAAGCGGATGCGACAGTTTGACGATTTGCTGCCGATTGAGGATCAGCTGAGCGAAATGATGGTTTTCGATGGATTGGCACGAGAGGATCGCCTCACCTTGCTTCGAAGCGTTGTATCCCGTGAGAAGCCGGTAGACCCATCTCCGACCATTTTTGCGAAAGATCACCCATCGCCGATTGCTACTGCTGTGGAAAACTCAGAGGCTAAAGCGCTTAGCGAACATGACGCTCCCCTCGACGCTCTGCGCGCTGCGGGCTGGCTCAACGAGGACCTGTTTGAGTTCTCACCGATGTATCACAAAGCGTGAGTCGGAGGGGGGGTGAAGTGCAACTTAAACTCCATTTCTTCCCCGCCGCGTTTCCCGACGAGACGCTGCACAGCGTGATTTCTCGTTATGCCCGTCTTTGCGGTGTTCGTAATTGCCAAGCAGCATTTGCCGGACTGAAATCGGCGGCAGCTTTTTCGCAAAATGTGGCATTCCCGAGTCATTTAGGGGATTTTGTCGATGCGCTACCCAGCGGTACTGAGCTATCGGTAGCCGAGGTCCTCATGCGCCACACATTATTACCCTACTATGCGCCGTTTTTGAGGATGAGCCAGGTTGAACACGCTCGGACACTGATGACCGCTGATGGGAAAGGCTTGATGTTAAAGCTGGGCGTCAACGCGAGCCGTATTGGATTCGCCTCCCGAGTGCGGTTATGCCCAGAATGTATTGCCCAAGATCAGGCTCAACGGGGAGTTGCTTACTGGCACAGGGTCCACATGCTTCCAGGCGTGCTGGTATGTCCGCATCACGGTACGTCACTCAGGATCCTTGATCCTCGCTGGTTAAGCCGCAGCTCTCGACAACTTAATCTGCCGAGTGATGAGAATGTGCAAGCACACACGGTACATCTCGACACCCCGTTGCGGTGCATGCCACCGCTTCACGAAATAGCGTTGCGCTCACTTCAGGTCCTCGAGTCTGAAGTCACTGCTTTGTCGGCGGAGGCGGTGCGCTACACGCTTTTACAAAGGGCAACGCAGCTCAACCTTGCTTCTGATAACCATCGCTTGCACCTGCACATGCTGGCGCAGCACATGGCCGATTTTTTTGCCACACTCCCGCGAGAATGGGAATTTTCTATACTCGGAGATGTTCGTGCAGGTACACCCGCCTCATGGGTCACGAAGCTGCTTCGTACGCCTATAACCTCTCACCATCCGCTCAAATACATCTTATTGGCCGGTGCTCTGGGCGTTGAAATGGTGAGCTTGCTGCATGGTCAATGCCCTGTGAAACAGGCGGTGGCATGTGATCCGAAAGCTCACATTCGGCTTCACGCGCGCCTTTCTCAGGTGATGCCAGGTGAAGGCCTGGACTGTTCGTCAGCCGCTGTGTGGGAACATGCTCTTGAAGGAGCTGATGCCAAAAAGATCGCTGTCGTTCTAGGCGTTTCATCAGCGTATGTCTATCGTCACATCCGAAATGTACCCGGCGGGCAAGATGCTTGGAGGGAGGCGCGATTTCACATTGAGCTATGCGCAAGACGCGCGGCTTTCGAGGCTGATTATCGATTGTACAAAGCACATGCATGCAGGGGGTATGCGTGGCTGTATCGTCACGACAGACAGTGGCTTTCGGAGTCAACTGCAAACCCAAGCCCCCATCGTACGCCCCGTCTGAATAGCGCCGAAATGTTCGCTGCCCTCGATGCGAGACTGTCCGGCGAAGTCCGTCAGTGTGCCGACACGCTTTATGCTCTTGCGGGTAAGCCTGTCCGCATTTCGCGTACCAGGATTGGTCGGGAGCTTCATGTTCTTTCTCGCTTCGAAAAGCAGCTCTGCAAGCTTCCTCTCTGTGCAGCAATGCTCGAAAAAGTATGTGAACCAATCGAAGGCTTTCACGATAGGCGTCTGCAATGGGCTAGACGCCAATTGTTCTCGGAGGGCATGCCTATATCACGTTCTTCGCTCTACAGAGTCGCGAGCATTCGGCCCCTGCTGTAATCCAGCCGGGCATTCTCTCCATCTAAAAAAGTTCTAAATCAATTCACCGTGAACACATTGTTTTTCTGTTAATGAAAATTTGCACCCACCAGAATAGCGTCGGCATACGCTGGATCATCACAATCATCATCTAAAACGTACTAACCCGCGATCACCCGAAATAGTTTTGCAATCGCCATTGGCTGACCTACACGGGTTATCGATACGTGTTCTGTATTTCAAGGAGTACGGGCGCGGCGGGGTTTAGATGAATTTACTACGATTCAAAGTTGAGCGGCTGTGTCATTTCCAAATCCAGACCGGATACAGAATTTTACGGGTTGCATATATACTGCCCCCGGATGCACGTTCTCTTCGACCCCTACCTTTAATTGGTAAATGATGTCTGATCTATTATTTTTTCCCGTGTCGATGCCGGATGAAATGCTGCACTCTCGTGTCACCCGCTATCACTATCTGTCAGGCAATAGAACCGCGACAGAAACCTACCGCGATTTGTTCGCATCGAAACCCTTTTGCATTGGTGGCATCGTACCCAAGCAGATCGAGAGGCTCGCACACAGGCTGCCGGGGCAATCGGAGAGCAATCTCGCAGAGCTGATCAGTAGCAATACTACTTTTCCTGCTTACCGGCCGTTTCTTGGGGTTAAGCAGGGGCCGGAGAACAACGAAGGACCGCTGGGTTATGACGGGGTGGTACGGGTGCCCCGCAGAGAAGAGTCCACCCATGGCAAGGCTAAGCTTTGTCCTACCTGCGTTCAGGAAGATTTGATTGAGCGGGGTTCTGCCTACTGGCATCGATCTCACCAGATACCCGGTGTTGCCGTCTGTTGGCGTCATGGCGACGCATTGATCCATGCCTGCCCCGAGTGCTCTCGCCCGTTCTACCGTAAATTGAAGCTGCTTCCCAATCTGACTGAGCCATGCGCATGCGGCTGGAGCCCGTTAAACAGCGCAGCAATACACAAGGGGTCAAAGATGGAACAGAAAGTCGCTCTGTTCGCACACGATATCCTGCAACGCAATATCCCTCCGATAGGCAGTACGGTATTAAGTTCGTGCTACGTCCGCCAATGCAAGAAACGCGGATTCATTTTCGGAAAAAATGCGGGTATCGCAAAACTATTCGACAGCATCCAAAGCGCTTACGGCGATGAGCTTTTGGCGCAGATTGATCCAGCCTACAACACCGGAAAGCATGAGCAATGGATCCGGCTCAAATCAGATAAAGGTCAGCTAAATATGCCGCTCGCGCGGCATTTGATCATTGCTCTTCATTTGTTTTCCAGTGCAGATGGCTTTGAAGAGGCTCTGAAGAATGAGTCTATTCTGCTGAGTGCCGCTGTTTCTCCGCGAGCGCCCAAAGTCGAAGAATCGCGTCTTAGTCAAAAAACTAGATATCGCCAAAAAATCGAGTTGCTTTTAGCGCTACGTACCGATGCCAATATCGAGTACCTCTGGAAGAAGGCGTACAAACCTACGCAATGGATTCTAGAAAATGATAACGCATGGTTAATGGCAAAACTCCATGCCCCTAAAAAAGCTACAGTTAAGGTCGAAAAGTCCGTCGACTCAAGAGACGACGCCTATGCAGCCCTTATCGAAGCGGGCGTAGATGAGCTGTATAAAGTTACGAAAGATCCGAAGAGAGTGAACATTCGGAATTTGCAATCGCTGCTCCCAGGTTCGTTACCTCATGAGCTGGATCTACGCAAGCAGAGGTTCCCTCTTACTTATCAACAGATCAAGATTCATCAGGAGTCAGTATGGCATTTTCGTCTAAGAACTTTGGTGTGGACTGTCTCTGAACTCATCAGGATGAAGCTCCCCGTGAATTACTCGACGGTAAGATTGACCTCAGCGGTATCAAGCAAGGTTTTCCTGGTTTTTTGCAGTTTCTTCGAGTGGGATCTGGAAAGCCTGGCAAGAACCGGGGTCGACGCGGAGGCCCTGCTCAGGTCTACCGGCGTATCGAGGAATTGGGAGGGACCACCGGTTCAAATAAGCTTTTGAGGGCATCTTTGTTCCGTCAGCGTCTGCCAACCTTTGGTGTTAACAAAAATCCCATCTGGCTTGAAAGCGTAAATGCGGGGTAGCGTCCACCTTTCACATTAGTAACCTTCGCGGCAGCTTTCTGAAAGCTTTCACTTGTTACTCTTTAACTCAGTAAATTGAGCTTTAGGAGAAAATCATGAAAGCAATGACAGCAGTGAAAGCGTTTTGCGCCGCTTCGATTTTGACCTTATCTTCATTAGCCATGGCTGAAGGTGGCGGTGACCGCGTGTATGGTCGAATGATGCAAGAGAACCAACAAGCAATGGAGCAATATGCCTCAAGGAACGGCAAGACTCCTCCTGAAGTTGTTCATTATGAATATGGTATGAACCTCGATATCCACAAGGTCGTCAGTGTCACGCAAGCCAATAAAACCTGTGGGGTTGCTCCTTCGCGCATGACCTATGAAGACTCTACGGGCAAGCTTAACACCGTGGAATATAAGGTCATGGCCGACAACTGCCCCCATGGAAGCTAGACAATGAAAATTATTTAAGAACTGCATAATTCTCCTTTGTCCGAAACTAGCTTACTGCTCGCTGACGTAGAAGTAATTTTCAGGAAAGGCTGAAGTTATCCATTTTATGAAATCATGTCCGTCAGTTGAAGTGTTTCTAACGTACAGTAAACAATTGCTCGACCACCTGATACATCCCGCCTCCTTGTTTTTCCTTTGGTTTGGGAGGTGGTTTAGGCGCCCTAGTGGCGCCTTTTTTACGTTCGAAATGAGCTATGTCCTCTGCACGGCCATGACCTTCACCATGCAGGAGTGAGATTAGAAGATCAGTTTTCGGGGTATTCAGCAACGACGTGGTCTGTGCCTGCCTTTGACAAGCCGATTACGTTATACGCGTCATGTTTCCCGTCCACTTCCATTCCTGGGGAGCCGGCCGGCATGCCTGGAACGGCAATCCCGAGCAGGTCATCACGTTTGCTCATCGCAATGATTTGCTCGGCGGGCACGTGACCTTCAACAAACTTTCCGTTGATGGTTGCTGTGTGACAGGACGAGAGCTCAGGAGAAATCCCGAGACCGCGCTTGATCGCGCTCATGTTGGTTTCCACGTGATCAACGACGGTAAAGCCGCTGGCTTCAAGGTGCTGGACCCATTTCTTGCAGCATCCGCAATTAGCGTCGCGATGTACATCGATCGTCAATGGCTCTGCTGCGTGACTGGCTGAACTGATGAACAGAGCCACGAGAGCAGCGAGACGAAGTGCCCGTCTGCGACGAAGAGAATTATTTCGCATGGGTATGTTCCTTCCCATCAGTATGTGTATGTGATTTGGGCTGTACGGTTGGAGTCGGGGCCGCGTCATCTGAAGCTTCCCTACCCTTATGATCGGCGTGGTCCGCAGGCTCCTTTGCAGACGGCGCTGCGGAGGGGCCATGGGCATGTGCCGTGTTTTTCTCGTCATCATTAGCGCGGACTTCCGCCCTTTGGTTGGCAGCACCTGCGCCACTTTGCCCCTGGGTCGTTCCATGTTGACCCTCATGGTTGTGCATCACGCTTTCGCCACCACCGTGTTGATGGCCACCGCTACTCGTGATCAGGGCTTTGTATTGCTCTGTATCAAGTGACGGAAGCTGCTGGAGAAATGCGACCATCCCCTATATGTACGGATCGGCCATGCTTTTGCCCCACGCGGGCATGCCGGTGGATTTGATGCCGTGCTTGATGATCCAAAAAGCTGCGGCTGGGTGCCCATCGACGCCCAGTTTTGAAAGGTTCGGAGGTGCGGGGTAAAGGCTGTTACTCAGTTCGGTGCCTGTAAGGCCCGGAGCCAAATGGCAACCGACACACATCGAGTTGTAGTTGCCAGCACCTTCACGGATGAGGGCTTCTTGGCTCAGGTCGGGGACCTGAATGTCGCGCGAGCGCACTTCGATCGAGCGATCCCGAGCAATAGAAAGTAGCGCGTAGACAGGGGCAGAGTGGGGATCATCCGCCCCGACATTGATCACGCCGAAATATACCACGCCGGCAGCCGCTGCTACGGTGGCCAGACCAGCAGCTATCAGTGCCTTCAGTGTAATCTTCATGCCCGGTTCTCAGAACCACATCCGGATACCGGCGACAAAGCGTGCCTCGCTGGCATCTTCACCTTCCTCACGTGCAAAGTCTGCCGTATTGCCATAGGAACGGCTCCAACTCACCCCGATATAAGGGGCAAATTGGCGGACAATCTCATAACGCAATCGGAGCCCCACTTCGGTGTTGGCTAATCCGGACCCGATGCCGCGCTGAGGGTCATTCTTCCCATAAAAATTGACCTCGGCCGTCGGCTGCAAGATCAATCGATTCGTCAGCAGAATGTCGTAATCGCCTTCCAGTCGAGCAGCCGATTGACCGTTCTCACCGATGTAGGCAGTCGCTTCGGCCTCGAAGTTGTAGAGGGCCATGCCCTGAATGCCGAGTGCGGCCCAGGTTTGAGGAGACCCTGGTTTGAAATCCTGTCGTACACCGGTGACGACGTCCCACCACGGTCCGATGGAGTGCCCCCAGAGCGCGGATAATTCAGCACTTTCCGTCACGCCATTGGTACGTTCGCCTTCCGAGCGCAACCACAGTCGATCAATGTCACCGCCGATCCATCCTTTCGCATCCCAAGCCAACGCACTACCGTTGTCAGCATCCTGGTATTCAAACTTATCCAGCAGCATGAAAGAGTTGATTGTTTTGTCGTGGACACCATGACCAGCGACATCTGGAAAGGCGGCTGCACGGTCAGCATCGGTAAGTACGGGGACAGGGGTTCGACTGGTTGTCGTCGTCCCTTCATCCATACTTTCCATGCCGGTCATTTGACCGTCGTCCATTTTCATCTTGCTGTGGTCCATAGCCCCCATGTTGCTATGGTCCATCGCTCCCATGGAGCCATGGTTCATCTTCGAGTGATCCATCTCTTCAGCGGCGTGAGCCACGGCAAAGAAGACAGGACTCGTAGAAACTGCCAATACCATCAACGTTGGGCGTAAAAAATTCTTGGTCATGATCTCAATCCGCCTTCTTGTTTTCATGGTCATGATCCATCGACTCATGGCGCATCTTGGTATGAGGTATCGTCGCGTGATTCGGCGTTGCCTCGTTTGACGTGGTCGCAGTCTTGTTCGGCGCATCCGCAGAAGTAGCAGGTGAAGGATCACCACGTTCTTCGACTGCCAATGCTACGCAGGAGAATCCACCCATCAGGCCAAAAGCAAAGAGGCAACCGATCAGCGATTTACGATTTAGGTGTGTGCTCACAGATCGTCTCCTTTACTCATCAACCCGTACTTCACGGAACATGCCCATTTCCATATGGAAAAGCAGGTGGCAGTGATAGGCCCAGCGACCTAAAGCATCGGCGGTTACTCGATAGCTGCGCTTGGTACCCGGTGGCATGTCGATTGTGTGCTTACGTACCATGAACTTGCCGTTTTCATCTTCAAGGTCGCTCCACATTCCATGAAGGTGGATGGGGTGCGTCATCATGGTGTCGTTTACCAAGGTGATGCGAAGACGCTCCCCGTACTTGAGACGAAGGGGCTCAGCATCAGAAAATTTGATGCCGTTGAAGGACCAGGAAAACTTTTCCATGTGACCGGTCAGATGCAGCTCAATGGTGCGATTGGGCTCTCGGCCATCAGGGTCCTGGAAAGTGCTCTTCAGATCTGAGTAAGTGAGCACCCGTCGACCGTTGTTCCGCAAACCGATACCTGGATCGTTCAGTTTTGGCGTTGGGTTCATGGCCTGCATGTCAACCAACGGGTTGTTGGTTTCGGACGCTGGGTGAGATTGCATCTCGCCTCCCATACCGCCCATCCCTGCCATCTGGCTGTGGTCCATGCCGGCCATGTCGGACATGTCGCCTTTGTCCATCCCCGCCATCTTGCTGTGGTCCATGCCGGCCATGTTGGACATGTCACCTTTGTCCATCCCTGCCATCTTGCTATGGTCCATGCCGGCCATGTTGGTCATGTCACCGCTGCCCATGCCGGTCATCCCGGTCATGTCACCTTGGTCCATTCCCTGCATCTTGCTGTGATCCATGCCAGCCATACCTGACATGTCACCCTGTTTCATATCGCCGCCGCCCATGCCAGCCATGCTGCCATGGTCCATGCCAGCCATACCGCCCATGCCCATGTCATCCATGGTCAACAGCGGACGCGGATCGATCGCCGGTACCGGTGTTTTCAGTCCTTCACGAACTGCCAAGGTCCCCCGCGCATAGCCGGTTCTATCCATGGACTGGGCAAAGATTGTGTAAGCCTCCTCGGTGGCAGGCTCAACAATCACATCATAGGTTTCTGCCACGGCGATTCGGAATTCATCGACACTGACTGGTTGGACATATTGGCCGTCGGCCGCCACCACGGTCATTTTCAAACCAGGAATGCGAACATCGAAATAGCTCATCGCTGAGCCATTGATAAAGCGCAGGCGTAGCTTCTCGCCAGGCTTAAAAATACCGGTCCAGTTGCCGTTCGGCGCTTGGCCATTCATGAGGTAGGTGTAGGTATCCCCGCTGACGTCTGCCAGATCAGTTGGGTTCATTTTCATTTCGGCCCACATTTTCCGGTCGGCGACGGCAGCAGACCAACCTTGCTTGCTGACGTCGTCGATGAAGTCGCCCACGGTACGTTTGTGGTGGTTGTAGTAGTCCGATTGTTTCTTGAGTTTGGCCATGACGCGCCCAGGATCCTCATCGGTCCAGTCAGTCAGCATCACCACATAGTCGCGATTGTATTGAAACGGCTCAGGCTCTTTCGAATCGATGACTATTGGCCCGTAAACACCTGCCTGCTCTTGCAACCCAGAATGGCTGTGGTACCAGTACGTGCCGTTTTGATGCACCTTGAACTTGTATTCGTACATGCCGTCGGGCGCGATGCCGTGGAAGCTCAAACCCGGTACGCCATCCATGTTGGCAGGCAAAATAATGCCGTGCCAGTGGATGGAGGTGTCTTGATCCAGACGGTTCTTCACGCGCAGAGTGACCGTCTCCCCTTCGCGCCAACGCAGCAAAGGCCCCGGCAACGAGCCATTGATGGTCATGGCTGTGCGCGGCGAGCCAGTGATGTTTACCGGCGTTTCACCAATAAACAGATCAAATTCGTTGCCGGTGAGGACGCTCGGCAGGCCGGGACTGGTCACTGCCCATACAGGAGTGCGCCACAGACCAAGGCCGCCAAGGATGCCGCCGGCGGCCAGGCCTTTAACGAATGTCCGTCTAGAGGTTTTGGAATGCATGCCGTTTATTTCCAATCAGTCAAAAGGGAGCCGTTCAAATCAACCCGTGAGTTGGCAAGATGAGCTTCGCGTACCGAAAAAAAGACGAATTTTTCATTGCAAGCGAGCTCAGAAATTGCCACATCTAAACCACCTTCGTGATTACATTTCTGTCAGCTTGGCCGCGTGCCTGATCGTTCAGCAGTTTTTATGGTCCATCGCTTTGGCTTTGCTTTCAGCGACAGGCGGTTGAGCGCTCTGCGTTTGAGCTACCTGGTACGATTCCATCGAATTCGTCCTGGCCACTTCCATACGTGCGAAAGTCCGGTCACCACCGCCTTCAGCCATGGCCAGAGTGGAAACAGTCAGCGCTGCGACGACGAACAAGGTTTTGATGGTGTTCATATGGGCTACCTCAGATGTGTGAAAATATCCCCTCTGAATCACATCATGGATTGGACTCTTTGGGGGTGAGCAAAAGACTCAGTTGGACTATAAGAGACACCCCCTGTCAGGAAGCTTAGGCCAATATTACAGTTGTGTCAGTTTGGAATATTTTTCTTGAAGTACACGCTATTTAATACGTATGGTCTCCATCTTTTCGCATTGCGCGACTTTTATTGAATATAAGATTGAAGTGTAATCATTGCTTTGGGTTCCATTAATTCTCACGGAGGCGATGTTCTAGGTCTCTGCATTAAAATTAATAGGAGACTTGAATGCTCTGCTGCAACAGCTGGGTGTTCAATGATCAAAGAAGATAGTAATGCCACCGAGGGTGATTAATTGTGAGTATTAATTTTGAGAAAGCATTAGGCTCCGCAGAAAGAGCGTTAGTTTATCGTGGCCAAAGAGCTGAGATCTTAAGTAACAATATCGCGAACGCTGACACTCCGAACTTCAAAGCCCAAGACTTGGATTTTTCTACTGTGCTCGCCAGCCAAACCAAAGAACCTGCTACCACTGCGTTTTCTTTGAAAACAACAAACGCAAAGCATTTTCTTAAGAAAGAATCGGCGGTGGCTATATACGGGCGCGACTTGCTTTACAGCACGCCGGCTCAGCCTGCCTTGGACCAAAATACTGTCGATCAGCAGGTCGAGGTCGCGAAATACACGGAAAACGCGATACGTTTCGATGCCGCTTTTACTCGGCTAAATGGAGCATTCAAGGGTTTGCTCAAAGCTCTGCGCGGTGACTAGCAGCATAGGCGCATGCGAGCCAACTTTGGCCGATACAGCGGCTCAGGTACTTTCGGATTCAAAGGTATTCACCATCAGACGACGCTCTACTCAGGAGCAGGCGTCTCCATTCAATGGCTGATCTTGGAAGGAAAACCAACAGCCTCCACAGCTTTACGGAGCTGTTCAGCGTTTTCGCTACTTTCAACACTCACCTTACCGGTTGATCGATCGACGGAGACCGTAGCGTTGTCGTCCAGTGCCTGGATCGCTCTGGTGATTTTGCCGACGCAGCTGCCGCAACCAATGCCTGATACATCTAAGACGACCATGTGAATTACCCTCGTGCTGAGCGGTGTCTTTTCCCCGCAGCGACAGCATCGACGTTGACACCATGGCAAGGTCAACGATTATCTAATCAAAGCCGTGAGCGCAGATTTCGAGAAGTTTTACGGGACTTGACCACTCGGCTGCTAATTAGCTCGCTACCATTTGAACGGTTTCCAGGAGTGCGCCCTATTGTTCTCGTCGGTAAAGGTCGGCTAACGGCAACATTGCGGCTCTCTCGCTTGATCCAACGATTTTGTATGCCTCTCGTTTCGTCAACGGCTTTGATCTGTCCTCCCGCGAACCTTGCATAGGTATAGGGGGGAGGCCTATCATGCGACCCTATATAGGTAGGGGGGGTATAGCGTGGGTCATATCGCATCACACAAAGACGATCTTCTTAAACGTGTAAAACGTATTGCCGGGCAAATTCAAGCTGTTGAACGAGCATTGGAATCGGACTTCGACTGCGCCAAGACACTACATCTTGTTGCGGCCACTCGGGGTGCCATCAACGGGCTGATGGAGGAGATCATCGAGGATCACGCACGAGCACATGTCGCGAACCCCGCGCTCAGCGAAGAAGAGCGTAACAAGGGCGTCGAAGAGCTTCTTGAAGCTATCCGCCGGTACTCCAAGTGAATGCATCCAGGTAAACACGTATGAGCAGGACCGACATCGATTACACACACGACCACGTGTTTCTAGGCTCAGCGCACGATGAGAATGCCAAGCGTACGCTTTGGGTTGTAGCACTCACGGTGGTAATGATGATCGGGGAGATCACCGCCGGCTATATCACGGGTTCGATGGCGTTACTGGCCGATGGCTTCCACATGGCAACCCATGCCGGCGCATTGGGCATCGCGGCGGCCGCTTACGGATACGCAAAACGCCACGCTACCAGCCAGCGCTACAGTTTCGGTACAGGAAAGGTTGGAGACTTGGGCGGGTTCGCCTCGGCGCTGATTCTTGGCATGATTTCGTTGGGCATTGGCGTTGAATCGTTCATGCGTTTGTTGCAGCCAACACCGGTTCAGTTTGGCACCGCGACCCTCATCGCCGTTGTCGGTTTGCTCGTCAACATTGTCAGTGCCCTGCTGCTGGGTCATGGGCATGGGCATGGGCATGGACATGGACATGGGCACGACCACGATCACCCTCATGCCTACAACGGAAACGACAACAACTTGAGGTCCGCCTATGTCCACGTCGTTGCAGACGCGCTGACGTCGATTCTGGCCATCGCTGCCTTGCTTGCCGGTCGATATCTGGGTTGGGTGTGGCTCGACCCGGTCATGGGTATCGTCGGCGCTATCGTTATCGCGCGTTGGGCCTGGACCTTGATGGGGGTAACTGCGGGCGTGTTGCTCGATCAGACCGACGCGCACGTTGCCGAGGAAATCCGCGAACTCGTTGAGAAACCTGGTGGCGCTACCATTACAGACTTGCACGTTTGGAGGGTGGGACCTCAAGCGTGCGCGGCGATCGTCAGCGTTCTAGGTGAAGCCACTGTGAACGCCGAGAGCATTCGTGAGCGTCTCAAAACAGTTCACGAAGTCAGCCACCTGACCGTCGAGTTCCGGCAGACATGACTCAGCGCCTGTCCAGCACAACCTCTATAGGACACACCGATGCCGCCCGGTAAACGTGAACTGGCTCGGATCGAGCGCCAGTTGATCGTCACGCTCACCGACGCGTGCGAAACAGCAAAGGACGAGATAAAGGGGTTTATTTGGCTCACTCACACCGCTGACCTAAGTGCGTTGGCTGAAACCCTGAAGGTCATCTGGGTGTTCGAAACCCTGGCTGACAGGAAGCGGGCCGAGATTGACGCGAAGGCCCGCATCTTTGAGTTGACGGCGATCGCCTTGAAAGAGGCCAATCTTGACCTGCCTGTTTCAGACCGCAATGTCCGCTTTGACTCGGAGCAAGAGTGCCAACGCACGCACATAGGCGACTGGAAACGTCGCGTGGCTCAACTACATAAAGCTAAGGGGGACTGACCATGGCAAAAGAAATCGAGAATCCTTGTATCTCGGTTTGCCAACTCAGTGGTGATCTGTGTGTGAGCTGCGGGCGGAATAAGGAAGACATCAGAAAGTGGAAGCGCATGAAGCGGCCCGAAAAAATGGCCGCTGTGCAAAGGGCGAATGCGCGCTTAAAGGGATTGAAGAAAGCACATGGATCGCCATTCCCCCCGAGTTAAAACCGCTGCAATTTTGAAGGTCAGTCAACTCGGGTATTCCTCAGCCTCAATGCATTGAAAACTACCGACGCGGAACTGACGCTCATGGCTATGGCAGCGATCATTGGCGACAGGAGGTGCCCCGTCAATGGATAGAGCAAACCAGCGGCAAGAGGTATACCCATTGAGTTGTAGAGAAAAGCAAAGCCCAAATTCTGGCGCATGTTTTTAACTGTGGCGACCGAAAGAGCTCGTGCTCGTAAGATCCCCATCAGGTCACCTTTGACCAGCGTGAGTTGCGCGCTATTCATCGCCACGTCAGTCCCCGTTCCCATGGCTATCCCCACATCTGCTCGCGCCAGGGCCGGAGCATCGTTGATACCGTCACCTGCCATGGCCACTTTTCGCCCGTGTTGCTGTAGGTCTGCCACCAGACGTTCCTTGTCTTGGGGTTTGACTTCACCGTGGACCTCTTCAATCCCCATCTCCCTGGCGACAGCCCGAGCGGTAGTAAGCCCGTCCCCAGTAGCCATGATGATTTTCACGTTGTGAGCCTTAAGCTTGGTGACGGCCTCTTTTGAGGTTGGCTTGATCGGATCTGATACGGCCAACAAACCTGCCAATGCGCCGTCGACGGCGAGGTAGATAATACTGATGCCGTCAAGTCGCAACACCTCAGCGCGCTCTTGTAGGGAGTTGGTGCTCACGCCTGCGGCTTCCATCAACGCTGTGTTCCCCAGCTGGAGCTTCTTGCCATCGACAACGCCACTGACGCCGATACCCGAATCCGACTCAAAGGATTCGGGCTTGGTGAGCTTTATGTTCTCGGCTCGGGCGTGATCGACGATCGCATGTGCTAAAGGATGCTCACTGCCCTGATCAAGGCTGGCAGCCAGGTGAAGGACGTCGTCGGGATTGAAGGTGGGAGTGGCCTCCACGCTGTGAAACACGGGCCGTCCCTCTGTCAGGGTGCCTGTCTTGTCGACAATCAGCGTGTCGATTCTGCAAAGGCTTTCAATTGCACTGGCATCTCTGAACAAAACACCCATGCTGGCTGCTTTACCTGTCGACACCATGATCGACATAGGCGTAGCAAGTCCCAACGCACAGGGACAAGCGATGATCAGCACGGCGACAGCGTTGATTAGACCAAACACCCAACTGGGCTCAGGGCCGAAAAGCCCCCAACCGATAAATGTCATTATCGCAATCGCGATAACACCCATCACGAAGTAGCCGGCAATCGAGTCGGCCATTCGTTGCATCGGCGCCTTGGAACGCTGAGCTCTCGCGACCATCTGTACGATCTGGGACAGCATGGTTTCGGCACCGACCTTCTGGGCCTCCATCACCAGGCTCCCATGCGTATTCAGCGTGGCGCCGATCAGGCTATCTCCAGCTTTCTTCATTACCGGGACTGGCTCGCCAGTGAGCATCGACTCATCCACCGCACTTTCACCCTCAAGTACCGAACCATCAACTGGCACCTTTTCACCCGGTCTGACCCGTAAGTGGTCTCCCAGGTGCACATGTGTGAGAGGAATGTCTTCCTCCTGGCCATCGGCATTGATCCGGCGTGCAGTTTTGGGCGAAAGGCCGAGAAGAGACTTAATGGCGGCGGAAGTTTGTGATCGGGCTTTGAGCTCAAGGATCTGGCCAAGCAACGTGAGCGAGATGATGACCGCTGCCGCTTCGAAGTAAACGCCGATACGTCCATCTTGCATGAAATTGGAGGGAAAACTTTGGGGGAAGAGCGTTGCTATGACGCTGTACAGATAAGCTGCGGCGGTGCCCAACCCAATCAGAGTCCACATGTTGGGACTGCGATTTTTAACCGAGGCCAGTCCCCTTACAAAAAAAGGCCATCCTGCCCATAAGGTCACGGGTGTCGCCAGAGCGAACTCGATCCAGTTTTGAGCTGAACCATGAAGAAGTTGTAACGAGTGACCCGCCATCGCGAGCACGGTTACGACCACGGTTAAGGGCAGCGACCACCAGAAGCGGCGATTGAAATCCCGGAGTTCAGGATTTTCTTCTTCATCAAGCGCCGGCATGACAGGCTCTAGTGCCATGCCACATTTAGGACAGTTACCGGGTCCGGTCTGCCGTATTTCAGGATGCATCGGGCACGTAAATTCAGCGCCCGTTTGTACCGCAGACTCCGGCGTTGTGCTGCCTGACTCGTCGCGCACCACGTGGCCACTGTAGCGCTCAGGGTCCGCTCGAAACTTCTCCTGGCATTTCAGGCTACAGAACCGATACGTCTGTCCCTGGTAAGTCTCAGCAAATTTACTCGACGAAGTGACTGCCATTCCACACACCGGGTCATGTAGATCAGCATCATCCTGGGAAGCAGCATGGGTGTGATTATGGTCGTGATGGCCAGAGGTGGTAGGCATGTCTATTCCCCTTGTAAGGTGCTACTAGAAATGAGCATATTCAGTACAACGATTATTTGCGGCTCCACAGTGGTGCGGTGATGTTTCCGCACGGACCCCGGCTGAGTAAGCGTTGCTATGTTACTTGCGACTTAGCGTAGCCAACTCTTGCGTCGGGCCGGCAGAAATAGCCGACTCCGGTTTATTTCAGATCAAACTCGCCGACCATTCCCGATTGGTAATGCCCCGGCACGTTGCAGGCAAACTGAAGCCCTGCACTGTCGTTGAAGGTCCAGATCAGCTCTTGGGTTGAGCCAGGCTCAATCAGGACACTGTTAGGGTCGTCATGCTCCATTGCGACCATCTTCATTCCGCCCATGCCGTGGCTCATGCCGCTCATCTTCCCGGTACCGGTAGGGCTTAGTGTTCCGTTCTTGAACATGCTTGCCATTTCTTTCTGGTGTGCTGCATGAGCAGCGGCTTTGCCGATGTTGAACTCATGCAGCAGCGAACCCTCGTTGCGAAGGACAAAGCGGATTGTTTCACCAGGTTTTACGTCGATGCTTTTAGGCTTGAAAAAAATGTCGCCCATCTCGACCTCAACCGTGCGGGTAACGTCAGAGGCCACACCAGGCTGGCCTATGTCGTCTTGTCCATGCCCTGCATTAGCCATAGCCGTGGCAGCGAAAAACAGGGTCATTGCTGCGATGAACGGAGTAGCGAGCGTAGTTTTCATGGTGACCTCAGGAATACGTGGGAACATTGGCTATGCTAATGATGCTCAGCTGCCAGCTAACTGACTTGGGCATTACTTCTTTGTCAGTTTTCTAAATAGATACGGCGTCCAATTGACGCCGCAACAAGATGCTGACAAGAACTTATCCAGGGGGCGTTTATTGATGGTTTTCTGAAAGCATCAATTTGTGCTCGCGCTGCATCTGGCGCAAAACGTCATCAACGATTTTGTCGTGCTTCTCCATCCAGGCTAGATGCTCTTGGGGTGACATTGAGGCATCTGGGTGATCGTTGTGGAGCTGGCTCATGATGTCCCCAAGCATCTTCATGTGTTCTGCCATGTGGACGTGACGCTCTCCTTCAGGGGCTTGTTCAGCTTTCATCAACGTGGCTTCGGCCTTGTCGCGCAAACCTTCCATACGCTCAATGACTCGATCTCCGCCGCTTTCAGCCCACACAGAAGCCGAGACCAGTATCGAGCTTACAAAAAACAGCATTTTCAGGCGGTTCATAGGGGTAGCTCCTCATGAGGGAATCCGACTTCCATACGATTCATCGCTCAGAGGTCGGTCGAGCACCAATAAAGTACTCATGTCTGAACCCTAGCCAGCACTCGCTGACATCTACCTGAAGCCAAGATTACTTTTCTGTCAGTTGCTGGTTGGCTGCCAGTTTTCGTTGCAGACTCCGCTTAACCATTATCTGAGAACGACCTCATGAGACTTCTTGTCGCTGAAGACGAACCAAAAATAGGTATCTATTTGCAGCAAGGGCTCAACGAGGCCGGGTTCAATGTCGACCGTTTCACGAATGGAAAAGAGGCGCTTCAGCACGCTTTGAGCGAAGCCTATGATCTGCTGATTCTCGACGTCATGATGCCGGGTTTGGATGGCTGGGAAGTCCTGCAGAAGGTTCGCGCTTCCGGGAAAGACGTCCCGGTGCTTTTTCTCACCGCCAGAGACCGCGTTGAAGACCGAGTGAAGGGACTTGAACTCGGTGCGGATGACTATCTGATCAAACCCTTCGCGTTTTCTGAATTGCTTGCTCGAGTCAGAACGTTGCTGCGTCGCGGTAGCAGCGCACCTTCGCAAACCTTTATGAAACTGGCTGACCTTGAAGTGGACCTGCTCAAGCGTCGAGCCATCCGAGGAGGCAAACGCATAGACCTTACGGCCAAAGAGTTTGCGTTGCTTGAGCTTCTGCTGCGTCGTCGAGGGGAGGTGCTGCCAAAGTCTCTTATCGCCTCCCAGGTTTGGGATATGAACTTCGACAGCGATACCAACGTTATCGAGGTTGCAGTGAGACGGCTCAGGGCCAAGATAGACGACGATTTTGAGGTCAAGTTGATTCATACCTCAAGGGGAATGGGTTACATGCTCGATGCACCAGATTCGGAGTCGTGATGAACCGGATGTCCCTGACGACTCGTATGAGTCTGATGTTTATGCTCGCGGTAACGGCTGTGCTCACGGTCGCCGGACTCAGTTTCAATAACCTCAGCCGGCATCATTTTAAGATGCTGGATCAGCAGGCATTGTACGAAAAACTCCACTCGACTCAGCGGATCTTGTCCGGGCTGAGCAACATCGATCAATTCAGCGAGGCTAAACCGGAGTTAGAAGCGCTGCTGGGCGCACACCGTGATTTGACTGCGCTTATCATCGATGGCGACGGCAAGGTGCTGTTTGCGGATCCCGGCCCGGTCGACGTTCCGAAGGCGTTTCGCACAACCACAAACACAACCGTCTGGGAATGGCGGGAGCAAGAGCAGATGTTCCGTGGTGTGACTGCCCAATCCGTAGTGACGGGACAAGAAAGGCCATTAACTGTCATGTTGATTTTTGACGTTACTCAGCATATGTCCTTTTTCGAGACGCTCGAACGATGGTTTTGGATAGGGTTGGTGATCAGCGCATTGGTCAGTGCTGCACTCGGCTGGATGGTAGCTAGCAGTGGCATGCGGCCTATCCGCCAGGTCACACGGGTAGCTGCCTCCATGTCAGCAAAATCACTCAAGGAGCGTATTCCCCTGGCACCCGTTCCGAAAGAGCTTCAACAGATGGTGTTGTCGTTCAACGCCATGTTATCCAGGCTCGACGATGCATTTGTCCGGTTATCCAACTTTTCGGCAGACATTGCCCACGAACTACGGACCCCCGTGAGCAACTTGATGACCCACACTGAAGTGGTGCTTTCGAGAAAAAGAAACATCGAGGACTACGAAGACAATTTGTACTCCAATCTTGATGACTTGAAGCGCATGAGCCGGATGATTGATGACATGCTTTTTCTGGCGAAATCTGACAATGGTCTAATTACGCACGAGAACAAGCCAATAGACCTGGTGGCTGTCGTGGAAAAATTGCTTGAGTACTACCGCCTGTTGGCTGATGAACGAGGGATCGAGCTTAAGGTTTCAGGACGGGGGAGCGTGCGAGGTGATGTCCTTATGCTCCACCGAGCGATTTCCAATCTACTCTCAAATGCGCTGCGCTACACCTATGAAGGGACGTCAATCAGTGTCGATATTCAGCACAAGGACGCGTCGGTAACGGTTGTCGTGGAAAACCATGGTGAGCCCATTGCCCCCGAACATCTTGAAAAGCTGTTTGATCGTTTTTATCGCGTGGACCCAGCGCGGCGAGAAGGAAGTCCGAGCAACGCAGGGCTAGGTCTGTCGATTACCCGATCAATTGTCGAAGCGCACAATGGCAAGATCTGGTGTACGTCAGGCGACGGGAAAACGGCTTTTCATCTTGAGTTTCCGGCCGTCGATTCCACGGTTAGCTGAGCGAGGAAACATTTGTGATCAACGGCGTCTTGGCGTTCTGCGGTTAGCTACGCCTCTGCGAATTTGCGGAGTGATTGAACTCCCCGGTCCTGCGGTACGCCGTCTCTTCTCCAGGCCTTGCTACGCTCAACGATTAGATGCCAAACATCGTATCAAGCTGACTGAAATGTAATCGAACAGTTTGTGATCGTGTGGCATCGTGTTCTCGCACTGTGACGTTAGGGCTAGCGAGTTTCTCCTGTTCAACTTGGCGAAGAGGACGGGGGCTCCGAGTTAATCAACAGTGGTTTTTAACGAAATTAAAAACTAGTTCCTCCCAAAAAACCTCGAATCAACAGCGCTTGCTGTGAGGAGTCTTGCATGTCATTCCTTAAAACTACGTCCGTGGCGGTTGCAATCACTGCTGGTTTGCTTCTGAGTGCAGTGGCCCAGGCACATCCAAAACTTCTTGCTTCCACTCCGGCAGAAGGCTCGGATGCGGCGGCTCCGTCGAAAATCGAACTGCATTTTTCTGAGAATCTCACCACTCAGTTCTCCGGTGCAAAGCTGATCATGACCGACATGCCTGGCATGCCTAACTCACCAATGGGTGTAAAGGCCGCCGTCGCTGCTGGTGGTGATCCGAAAACTATGGTGATTACGCCGGCTGCACCGCTGACCACCGGCACCTACAAAGTTGAATGGCGTGCAGTGTCCTCGGATACTCACCCGATCACCGGCAACTTTTCATTCAAAGTGAAATGATCCATGAGCGACTCATTAAATATCGTGGTTCGCT
Source organism: Pseudomonas sp. PB103 (assembly GCF_009764635.1). Taxonomy (NCBI): domain Bacteria; kingdom Pseudomonadati; phylum Pseudomonadota; class Gammaproteobacteria; order Pseudomonadales; family Pseudomonadaceae; genus Pseudomonas; species Pseudomonas sp. PB103. The sequence goes on from NZ_RWIL01000049.1 coordinate 81,779, forward strand.
TTACTCTCTATTTTGACCTGATGTTGTTATTTGGACTGGCCATATTTGGCTTGTACAGCCTCAAGGGAAAGGAAAGGGTATCGGGCACGGTCTTGAACTTTGAGTCGCTTCTTTACGGTACCTCTGTTGCAGGTGTAGCTCTGTCCCTTGCTGCGATGTTGTTGCTTGCAAAAGCAATGAGCGGTGTATCGGAGCTTATGGAGCTACATCATCACATTTTTGAAATGGTCATCATGGGCACCGATGTTGGGTTGACCTGGATGGTTCGGATAGCCGCCTTGGTGGGGGCAATTCTGGGCGTCGCGTTGAATAAACGATTTCCGACACCCAGCCTCTGGATCGTCACCGTCTGTGGAGCAATCGCGTTGGCCACGCTAGCCTGGACAGGGCATGGTGCCATGGACGAAGGCAGCCGCCGCTACTGGCATTTTCTCAGCGATATTTTCCATTTATTAGCGGCGGGTGGCTGGTTGGGTGCTCTAGCGGCCTTCGCCCTACTGCTGCGGTTGAAATCACTGAAGGGTGAAGAGGAAGCACGAATTCTTGCCCGCGTGCTGACTGGCTTTGAGTCGGCCGGCGGTGTGGTCGTTGCGATCATAAGCGTAACGGGAGTAGTAAATTACCTTTTCATCGTCGGTCCCAACCTTGATGAGGTCATGCTGAGTACCTATGGTCAGTTGCTGTTTTTGAAGATCCTGCTCTTTGCTGGAATGATCGTTTTAGCCACGCTGAACCGCTTTCACTTAAGCCCGCTATTGGAGCGCTCAGTTCGCAATGGTCAATACTCTGTAGCGGTCAATGCCTTGCGCCGCAGCATGAAATTCGAATTCCTGATGGCAATCCTCATCATCTGTCTTGTCGCATGGTTAGGCACGCTAAGTCCTGAAATGGAAATGAGCGCGGAATAGAGGTGTCTGGCACCTAACCAAGAAGCCTGGAACGTGATTGTTAGCACCATTTCTACTGGCTACACTTCAGCACATGACACGCTATCTACGGCTTTGCCTGATTTTACTGATTAGCCTTGCGCTTCCCCTCAGCGGGATGGCGGGTGTTCAGGCGCCGACAGAGCCGTGCCCCATGCAAACCATGGGCATGGCAATGATGGACGGCATGGGCCAAGACTGCTGCCATGACATGAAAAGTCCCACCGAGCACGGAAAACCCTGTAAGCCGGGCCAGGAGTGCAAGACCGGCGGCATGCTGCAAGTCTCCATCGTCAAGCCTCCGGTGACCCTATCTAGCCCCCTCGAAGCGTCCATCTCCATAGATTCCCATCCTGTGCAAACCCCATCAGGGGTATGGCGACCTCCCCGCATTTGATTCCTGTACCACACTGAGCCTCATTCCGCGTCATGCGGGATGGCATATCTGCGCGCATGTCTCATGAGGCGCGCGGTGGATCATCACAGGAATCGTGACCATGAAATCCAAGTGCTATTGCACAGGGTGGCCCCTCGTGACCATCTTGGCGGCAAGCGTACTGGCCTTGCCGAGTCTCGCTGCTGCATTGACACTCGATGAAGCTTTGCAGCTGGCTGAAAACAATGCGCCGTCGCTGACTGCACAAGACGCGAAAATTCAGGCTGCCAGTAGTGCGGCCATCCCCGCTGGTGAACTACCCGATCCCAAGTTGCTGCTAGGCGTACAGAACTACCCCATTGGGGGCCCGGATCGTTGGAGCATCGACCAGGACTTCATGACTATGCGAATGGTCGGAGTCAGTCAGGAGATGCCCAACAGCGCCAAGCGCAAAGCCCGAGTCGAGGTCGCTGATGCGGCCATTGACCGCGCAGCCGCTGAGCGCCGGGTCGAACGTCTAAAGGTTCGTCAGGCCACGGCGTTGGCCTGGATCAACAGCTACTCGGTTGAGCGCAAAGACACGCTGTTTCAGGACTTCTACAAAGAAAACCGTCTGCTGGCCGATACCGTCCGGGCACAAATTGCCGGCGGCGGCGCTCAACCTGCTGATGCAGTAACGCCCAAACAGGAAGCGGCACAACTGGAAGAGCAGCAGGACGATCTGATTCGCCAGAGAGCGCAGGCCCGAGCGGCCCTGAAGCGCTGGATTGGACCGGCCGCCAACGACAAACCTGTGGGTAGCTTGCCTGAATGGCCTGTCGACGCATCTGGTTACTCTCATAAGCTGCAACATCACCCAGAATTGGCAGCGTTTGAACCAATGACCCGCGAAGCGCAAGCCAAGGTCCGTGAAGCCGAAGCGGAAAAACAGTCGGATTGGAGCTGGGAAGTCGACTATCAGAATCGCGGCCGAGAGTTCGGCGACATGGTCAGCGTGCAATTTTCATGGGATCTACCGCTGTTTCCTGACTCACGACAAAACCCCAAAATTGCAGCCAAGCACGCGGAACTCAACCAGCTTGAGGCTGAGCGTGAAGTCCTTTCACGCGAGCACACCCAGCAACTAGAAGATCAGGTGGCCGACTATGAGCGCCTGAATCGCGCCGTCCATCGATCCCAGAGCAGTCTGCTCCCTTTGGCTAAAGAAAAGGTCGAGCTCACTATGGCTAGCTATCGCGCCGGCAAGGGCGATTTGAACTCCGTCGTGGCCGCTCGGCGCGAGCTTATCGAAGCCCGACTCAAGCAGATTGATGTTGAAGAGCAGCGTGCTCTCACCAGCGCTCGCCTGTATTTCGCCTATGGGGAGTCCGCTCAATGATCTCTCGAACATGGAAAGGGGTTTTTGTTGTCAGCATCTCAATTGCTTTGGGAGTCGCCGGTGGTTACTGGTTGGCCCAACCGAGGGTGAGCGCAGTACCGGATGCAGCATCGGAGCAGAAGCCGAAGCCATCAGTCGATCGCAAGGTTCTGTATTGGTACGACCCCATGTACCCACAACAGAAATTCGATAAGCCGGGTAAGTCGCCCTTCATGGACATGGAGATGGTCCCTCAGTACGCGGATAGCAAGGGGGACAGCGCCACTGTTCGCATTGATCCAAGCCTGACCCAGAATCTTGGCGTGCGACTGGCTACTGTCAGTCGAGGTGTGTTTGATTCGAGTCTGGATGTTGTGGGTGTATTGACCTTCAACGAGCGCGACGTTGCCGTCATCCAGGCCCGTACGGCGGGTTTCGTCGAGCGTGTGTATGCCCGCGCTCCTGGCGATGTGATTAAAGCCAACGCCGCTTTGGCGGATATTCTTGTCCCGGAGTGGTCTGCGGCTCAGGAGGAGTTTCTCGCACTCAAGCGTAGTGGCGATGCGGGCTTGCTGGCAGCGGCTCGCCAGCGTTTGCGGCTCACCGGGATGCCGGCGGCATCGATTGCTCAAGTAGAGCGCAGTGGCAAAGTCCAACCAAACCTGACCCTCACCAGCCCCATCAGTGGGGTGTTGCAAGAACTCGATGTGCGCGAAGGTATGACAGTTGCTGCCGGCGAAACACTGGCACGCGTGAATGGTTTGAGTAACGTCTGGCTGGCTCTGGCGGTCCCGGAGACTGAATCGGGGTCGATTCAGCTGGGGCAAGTGGCTGAGGCGCGTTTGCCCGCGTTCCCAGGCGTCGTGCTCAATGGCGTGGTAAGCGCGATTCTTCCAGAAACCAATCCCGATAGTCGCACCCTTCGCGTGCGCGTCGAATTACCTAACCCAGAAGGCCGTCTAAGGCCGGGTATGACTGCACGAGTGAGCCTCAATCGCTCAACGGAGCAAAGTGTGCTGTGGGTGCCGAGCGAGGCGGTCATTCGCACCGGTCGACGTGCCCTAGTGATGCTCGCTGAAGGCGCCGGTCGCTATCGTCCCGTGGAGGTGCAACTTGGGCAGGAAGGCGATGGCAAGACGGCCATATTGAAAGGGTTGGAAGAGGGCCAGAAAGTGGTTAGCTCTGGCCAGTTCCTGCTCGACTCGGAGGCCAGTCTTAAGGGCATCGTGGCCAAATCAGAGGAACCTTCACCCACCAGTGCAGCTGCCGCGGGTTTGCATGAAGCGGATGGGCAAATCGTTGAGATCAACGATAAGGAAGTCACTCTCGCTCACGGCCCTTTCAAGACGCTGGGCATGCCTGGCATGACGATGACGTTCCCGCTCGCCAATCCCGCTCTGATGCAGGGCCTTAAAACGGGCGACAAGGTCCGGATAGGCGTGAATCAGACCGACGACGGATTGCGTGTTGAGCGTCTGGACAAATCAGGGGGCCAGCCATGATTGCTGCCCTTATTCGTTGGTCAGTAACCAACCGATTCCTGGTGCTACTGGCGACGCTGTTTATCACGGCCTGGGGCCTTTGGTCGGTGCAGAGCACGCCCATTGATGCGCTACCAGACTTGTCCGATGTGCAGGTGATCATCCGCACCCCTTATCCGGGACAAGCACCCCAGATTGTCGAGAACCAGGTCACCTATCCGTTGGCCACCACCATGCTCTCAGTACCAGGTGCCAAGACGGTGCGTGGTTATTCCTTTTTCGGTGACAGCTTTGTCTATGTGCTTTTCGAAGACGGCACTGACTTGTACTGGGCTCGCTCGCGGGTGTTGGAGTATTTGAGCCAAGTACAAAGCCGCTTGCCGGCCAGCGCCAAGCCGGCGTTGGGGCCAGATGCGACAGGCGTAGGATGGATCTTCCAGTACGCGCTGGTGGATCGCAGTGGCGGGCATGATCTGGCACAGCTACGCGCCCTTCAGGACTGGTTTCTCAAGTTTGAACTCAAGACCCTGCCCAATGTGGCGGAAGTGGCCACTGTGGGCGGCATGGTCAAGCAGTACCAGGTACAGCTAGATCCGCTCAAATTGGCCAGCCTTCGTATTACGCAGGCCGAGGTGAGCGAAGCGATCGGCAAGGCTAACCAGGAAACTGGTGGTGCAGTGCTGGAGATGGCAGAGACCGAGTTCATTGTGCGGGCTTCCGGCTACTTGAAAACGCTCAATGATTTTCGGGCGATCCCACTCAAGCTGGGATCGGGCGGTGTGCCGGTGAACTTGGGCGATGTCGCCACGATCCAGTTGGGGCCGGAGATGCGCCGTGGCATCACCGAACTCGACGGCGAAGGCGAGACGGTTGGCGGCGTGGTGATTTTGCGCAGCGGTAAGAATGCTCGCGAGACCATTGCGGCGGTCAAAACCAAACTCGACGAACTGAAAAGCAGCCTGCCGGCCGGGGTGGAAATCGTCACCACCTACGATCGCAGCAAGCTGATCGACCGTGCTGTGGAAAATCTCAGCCACAAGCTCATCGAAGAGTTCATCGTTGTCGCATTGGTTTGCGGGATCTTTCTTTGGCACCTGCGCTCGTCCCTGGTGGCGATCATTTCCCTGCCGGTCGGTGTGCTGATGGCCTTTATTGTCATGCGCTACCAAGGGATTAACGCGAACATCATGTCCTTGGGCGGGATAGCCATCGCCATCGGCGCCATGGTCGATGCTGCTGTGGTAATGATCGAAAACGCACACAAGAAGATTGAGGCCTGGCACGTCGCCAATCCTGGTGAGGAACTGAAGGGTGAGCGTCATTGGCATGTAATGACCGAAGCAGCGGCTGAAGTTGGACCAGCTCTATTCTTCTGTTTGTTGATCATCACCCTTTCGTTCATTCCGGTGTTCACCCTGCAAGCGCAAGAGGGGCGGTTGTTCGGCCCGCTGGCTTTCACAAAAACCTACGCCATGGCCGCCGCAGCAGGATTGTCAGTGACCTTGGTGCCGGTATTGATGGGCTATTGGATTCGAGGACGGATTCCTAGTGAAAAAAACAATCCGCTGAACCGCTGGCTCATTCGGATCTACCAGCCGGCTCTGGATGCAGTGCTGCGGCGACCGAGGATCACGCTGCTGGTGGCAGCGTTGGTGTTTTTTAGTGCGCTTTGGCCAATGTCGCGCTTAGGTGGCGAGTTTCTTCCGCCTTTGAATGAAGGCGACCTGCTCTATATGCCTTCGGCTCTGCCTGGATTGTCCGCACAGAAAGCGGCCCAACTGCTGCAACAGACCGACCGCCTCATCAAAACCGTGCCGGAGGTCGAACATGTCTTCGGTAAAGCGGGACGTGCCGAAACTGCCACCGACCCGGCGCCGCTGGAGATGTTCGAAACCACTATCCAGTTCAAGCCACAGGAGCAATGGCGCCCAGGCATGACTCAGGAAAAACTGGTGGAAGAGCTGGACCGAGTCGTGCGAGTTCCTGGGTTGACCAATATCTGGATACCACCGATTCGCAACCGAATCGATATGCTGGCTACGGGGATCAAAAGCCCCATTGGTGTAAAGATTGCCGGCACCAATCTGACGGAGATTGATTCCGCGACTCAGGCGGTCGAGCGAGTGGCCAAGAGCGTACCCGGTGTCAGTTCGGCGCTGGCCGAGCGATTGACCGGTGGACGTTACATCGACGTGGATATCGACCGAAAAGCCGCCGCCCGATATGGACTGAATATCGCCGATGTGCAGTCGATCGTGTCCGGCGCTATCGGCGGTGAAAATGTCGGCGAGACCATTGAAGGGCTTGCACGCTTCCCAATCAACGTCCGTTACCCTCGGGAATGGCGGGATTCGCTTGGCGCTTTGGAGCAGTTGCCAATCTACACCCCGCTAGGCAGCCAGATCACCCTTGGCACAGTGGCGAAGATCAAGGTCAACGACGGGCCGCCGATGCTCAAAAGTGAAAACGCACGGCCTTCAGGCTGGGTGTACATCGACGTGCGCGGCCGGGATATTGCCTCCGTAGTCGCCGATTTGCGCCGGCTCGTCAGCGAGCAGGTCAAGTTGCAGCCCGGCATGAGCCTGAGCTACTCAGGTCAGTTCGAATTTCTTGAGAGGGCCAACGCACGACTAAAACTGGTGGTCCCTGCCACGCTGCTGATCATCTTCGTCCTGCTTTACCTGACATTTGCCCGCTTCGACGAGGCCCTGCTGATTATGGCCACGCTGCCATTTGCCCTCACGGGCGGTGCATGGTTTCTTTATCTGTTGGGATTCAACCTGTCGGTTGCCACCGGGGTTGGCTTTATCGCCTTGGCCGGCGTTTCTGCCGAATTTGGCGTGATCATGCTGCTCTACCTGAAAAATGCCTGGGCCGAGCGTCAAGACCTCGGTGACAACACAGAACGCGGGTTAATGGCCGCGATTCGTGAAGGCGCTGTGCAGCGCGTTCGCCCCAAGGCCATGACCGTGGCGGTGATTATCGCTGGTTTGTTACCTATACTTTTGGGAAGCGGTACCGGCAGCGAGGTAATGAGCCGCATTGCCGCCCCGATGATTGGCGGTATGGTCACGGCGCCTTTGCTGTCGCTGTTTGTGATTCCGGCTGCCTATCAGCTCATGCGCCGTCGAAACCTATCCGCTGAGCTTGGCAGGGACTGACGCGGAGAAAATGCACAAAAGGGGCTGCTCTTGCAGCCTCGTTTGAGCTGCACAGCTCGTTTTCATCAGGCCTGTGCGCGATGTGTATTGAAATTAGCGAGTTTATGTCTTTTGCATAAACTCGCTAATTTCGATACATACGCTGTGGTCAGTGCCATTAACCCACCAGCACTTGCCAGAAAACGAACGCTGCCACCACTGCGTTTCGATGGGCCAAGAGCATTCTGGCTCAAAGCCGACTCAGCATTCGTCACCCTCATATCTCTCTTGAAATTGAGGCAAATGACCTTAATATGATCTTATCTTGCCATCATCGTTTTCAATCATGGATGTTTCTCGGGGGTAGGTCGGAATGGCAGAACAAGAAGACGCTAAGCCCGCAAGCGGGCGCTTCAACACAAATGATGAGACGAAGCGGATCGTATGGACACAGACCGCTGGTCATTGTGAACTGTGCGGTACGGATCTGACGTTCGACTATCGTGCCGGCAAGCCAATGAGATGGGGCGAAGTGGCGCATATTCTGCCCGCCAGTCCCAAAGGCCCTCGGGGACGCGCGGATCATGATGCTGAGGCGCACACAAACGATACCGCTAATCTGATGCTCCTGTGCCCAGGTTGTCATGACAAAATTGATCGTGACGCAGATGGGTATCCTGAAAATGATTTGAGTGGTTTACACCAAGCGTACCTGGAACGCATCCGACTCGCCGCAACGACCCCCGATGGTGGTAGAGCCATTCCTCTCATCGTCCAAAGTCAGCATTTTCAGACAATCAACGATATTCCCGTTCGCGATCTGTTGACTGCGATGTCCGCCGAGGGATTAACCGCCTTCGATCAAGGCATCAAAATCACTTTCCCTGCGCCAGGACCACGCGGCCGCGACACTACCTATTGGCTGAACGTCAAAGACAGCATCCAGTATGAGCTGGAACAGCAACTCAAGCGTCGCGGCGGTACCTACGGCGACTCGCCCGCGCTGGCAGTAGTCGGCTTGGCCGACATCCCGGCTTTGATGATGCTGGGCCAGAGTATCGGCGACCGTTCCAAGCGCTTGATCTTCTCCTTTCACCGCGAACATCGTTTGCGCTGGCCCGATCAGTCCGCTGAGCCGCCCGTTTTTTTGTTTACACCTCCCCCCGAAGGCGACGGGCCACTGGCGCTGGTGCTCTCCATTTCTGCGCAAGTCCCAGTTCGCGACGTGACCGACGCTCTGCCGGGTGCACGTATTGCAGAGCTGTCGATCCCAGAACCAAGCTATGCGATGGTACAGAACCGTCGAGTGATTCATGCCTTTCGCGACGCACTTCAAATACGACTGAGTCAGCTTGAAGCTCTGACTCCTGACCCTATCCACGTCTTCGCCGCTATTCCTGCGGCATTGGCCATCGAGTTTGGCGCGTTGCTCACAACGCAGCATCAACATACGTACCTGATCTTCGATCGGGACAAAGAAAACCAGGATCGGTTTACGCAAACACTGCAATTGGGCTCGGTGGCCCAGGAGGCTAGGTAAATGCTATTGAGCAACGAACAGACCAAGCGCAGCAGTTGGGAATATTTTCTGCTTCGCGCCGCGCGGGAAATCTCGCTGTCGGAAGCGCAGTACGAAAAAATAAATGACCGCTACTCCCAACTGGAAAAAATCCTCTCGGCTTCCGACAACCCGCTGCTCGCTGAGGCCCATATCTTCGTTCAAGGCTCGATGCGGCTGAAAACGACCATCAAGCCAATCCCCGGCGCGCCTGCGGATCTGGACACCATTGATGCGGACGCGATTATCTGGCTCCCTCACGCTCAAGGCGCTAGTGCGAAGGAAGTTCTAGAGGCGATTGAGCAGCGTTTTAGGGAAGGCTCCCGCGTTCAGGAAGAAGTTAAACAATTACGTCGGGGCATCCGCATCGTTTATGCCGACGAAAATCCAGGCTTCCACATCGACGTCACACCTGCACGCGCGATCAACGGAAATGGCGAAGCAAACGGCGAGGGTAAGCTGGAGGTTCCGGATCGGGTCACAGGGTGGAAAGCAAGCAGCCCTATTCCTTACTCGAATTGGTTGCAGGTCGCTTCCGCCCAGGAAATCTTTCTGGAAAGCTTGGTGATTGCCAAAAGCCAGAGAATGCTTGATGCCGCGACACAAGATCCTTTGCCGCACTATCAGGATTACATCGATCAAGATCCCCTGCGCGCGACCATAAAGCTGCTGAAGCGGCATCGCGATGAATGGGCTATCAAGACAAAAAGCGCTGATACTCGCCCAATTTCTGCGGTCATTACGACCCTGGCCACTCACGCATACCTGGATGTCGTGAAAGAGTCCCAGTCAAAGCCATTGGCACCGCTCGATGCAATTTTGGAAATCGTTCGCAGAATACCGCAGCACATTGCGTATAGAGGTAGCGATTGCTTTGTCTGCAACCCTGCCGATAACGGCGAAAACTTTGCAGAGAAGTGGAATCGACCGGGTGAGGGGCAAGGCTATCGTCAAGCATTTTCCAAATGGCATGCGGACGCCAGTGCTTCTGTGTCATTAGGTTTGGAAAGTTTTGAATCCAATGATTCTTTTGCCGAGGCAGTGAAAAAGAACTTCGGTATTGCGCCGGCGTTCATCACAACAGTAAACAATGAAATCCCTGCGAATTGGACGATGCCTGGCCGACCGGATGGCACTACTCGAAACTCTGCTTCGATGGGTTCGCTCTTCGGAGGGGCCAGCGGTGGCGGAACCTCTCAGTCGAGCGTAAAGCCAGTTGGACGCCTTGGCTGATCCTCTTAAGACGCCATTGCAGCGCGGAATCGCCGCACTGCGAGATACCCTAGGTCAGGATGCAGCTGATGCATTGCTCCAGCCCGCACCCATGCGGGCTGACGAAGCGGCGTGCTTTCACTTCCCCTTGCCCATCGATTACACGGGGCAGGAGCGGCGACTGCGTATTGGTTTCCCCTCCAACTTTCCCCGTGGGCTCTTGCGGCTGAACGTCGAACCTTCTCCATGGCTGGTTTGGCCGCATGCCACTAAGTCGGGGCTTTGCCTTCATGGCTTTCAGGAACGCCCCATTATGGGCTCCCCGGAGGTCGTGGTAGAGGACAGCCTTGCTCGCTTGGCCCAGATCGTTTCGTTGTCCAAGATGGGATCAAGTCAGGCAGCGCGCGATATCGAATTTCAGAATGAGATCACTACCTACTGGTCTTTTCAGCACGGACAGTCGTACCAGAACCTTTTACTTTTGGATCGACCTCAGGCTGCCTCGCAGTTGTTTGCTCTCAGCGATCCGCGCCGGGCTGTGCCATCCGGTCAGGAAACGGTTTGGCTAGCATCGAACATAGCTGCACTCAAAGGGCATTACCGACGGGTTGTCGGGCGCTCCGCTGTCATTCGCGCGGCCGAAACTCCTGGTTTTTACGTTAAGCTTCAGACTTATCCGGATATCCGCACCCCGGATCCAGAAGATTTATTGCTGTGGCTCACGCCACACCTTCAACCAGACGATGCCGAGCAATTGCTGGCATGGTTTGAGCTGCATGGAACGTTGGCGAGTCGATGGATTGTCCTGGAGCTTCCTGGGGGGACGGATGCTCCAACTTATTGCCTCAATGTGCGCTCGCTTGGCGTACAGCAAGAGCGGGGGGCAAAGTTTGGCTTGCGCACAGCGCGCCGCCGGCCAGCCATCGCAAATGCACATCCTCCGGCACTTGTCCGCGCAACTGCCCTAGACGTGCTTGATCGTGCGTCCATTCTGTCCCGCGATATAAGCGGCACTGCAAAGCACCTTGAAAATGCTCGGGTCGTTTGTGTTGGCGTTGGCTCGTTAGGCAGTGCGGTGGCAATACAACTGGCACGCTCCGGTGTCGGCCACCTTACCCTCATCGACCCTGACACTCTGGTGTCAGCCAATCTGGGTAGGCACGTTCTGGGAGCGGATAGCCTAGGGAGGCTGAAAGCCTCAGCGTTGAGGGACAAGATTCTGTTAGATCTTCCGACTACAGAATGCACCGCTTATTCGACTTTCGCCGAAGTAGTTATGAGCAGCAAACCAGAAGTGTTCGATAACGCAGATCTTGTGGTGATTACGACAGCGGACTGGCAGTCGGAGGTCACTGTATGGCGAGCCAAATCCAGCGGCGTTTCTTGGGGACTTTTACAAGCCTGGAGCGAACCGTATACCCAGGTAGGCCACGCGCTATTCGCACCAGCCGGTACCTTTGATGGCCGTCATTTATTCACGGACATCGGCGATTTTCTTCATAAGTTTACCGAGTGGCCGGGAGGAGGTGTGGTTCCACTGCCCGCTTGTGGGGAGAGCTTTATTCCAGGCGGATCGCTGGGGATGACCAATATCGCCTCTATGGTGTCGCACACGGCTTTACGTGCATTGACCTGCAACATCACCACTGCATCTTGGGTCAGCAGTATCTACAGGCCTGAAGATGTGCCGAGCCTAGGAGGCCAATACCATGGGCCCAAACTTCCAGAGGGGGCGCAGCAACTCCTACTCGAGCGCGGATGGCCGGAACATAAGGATGAAATGGTATGACGGATATCGCATGGCGCTGGCGATGGCCGGAGGTGAATACCGAGCTATTGGTGTCCCAAGCTGTCGCGAACATCTTCGATAGTCATCGGCAGGGCCTTTTTGGCGTGGAGCGAGGGGGACAGTTATTCGTCAATCCGGTTGATCCGAAAGGTCTGCTGTTGGCCTTGGCCACGGTGCCTCATCGCGCCGATCGGTCAGGTTGGTCTTGGCTAGAGTTGGATGCGGAGCGGTGCCGTCAGGAGATCAGGGCTGCCAACGAACAAGGGTTACGTCTGGTGGGCTACTGGCATACACACCCCCAATCCGTTCCGGTGATCTCTCCGGCAGATATCGGAAGTTTCTCCAAATTTGCTGCACGTTACACGCAGGATTTGCCGCACCCGATAGCCGTTATTGTCGGCAAGTCCGAAAAACCTGAAGGTATCAAGGCGTGGTCGTTCAGGGACGGCCGATATGTTGAGGCAGCCTGGGTCAGATGAGCTTTAAGTCCGTGAGGTGGAAGGCAGGTCAGCGTTTATCTTTACCCGCTAGCATCAGGGCGAAGAGCTCTGCCTGAAAGCGGGCATCATCCAATGCGTTATGGTTCGGCTCGCTGAGTGGCTTCAGCGCAGCGGTCATCTTGGATGATTTTGTTTCCTGCCAGCTGCAACCTAAAGCGCCCATAAAGTAGGCCTTCATGTCGATGGCGGTAAAACCAAAGGGGTTGGTTTCCAGGTATTTGTGGAAGTAGTAATTGACGAATGACCAGTCAAACGGCGCATTGAGTCCTACGAAAATGACCTTTTGCCCCGTTTGGCAGGACGATTTCAGCCATTCACCAAATGTCAGCATCGCCTGTTGCGGAGTGAGTCCTTCGCGCTCCAGCTTCTCCAGACTCAGCCCCGATACTGCCAGTGCTTCTGGGTCGTGTTTTGGACTGTCAGGTCGTAGTTCAAGATAGATGGACGTGGCAGGTTGATCTACAAGGCAAGCTCCAATGGAAAGCAGGCTGTATTCGCCTGGTATAGGTCCAGAAGTCTCGACGTCGACGGAAACATAAAGCTCATCAGGGTTCATGTCATATCCTTTTCGTGTAGTTGCCAGATCACGCTCAAGCTCGTAACCATGTGACGGTGGAAAGGCGGCAAAGCCATTGCCCCATTTTTTGCTGTTGCACTCGCTATCCGGCGTTCGAGCAGCGGCAGTGCATGTCTACTGGAGGAGTGCACGTTCCTTTGGTCAGCTCTGCGCCCGAGCATAATGATGTGTGTCATTCTCTAGTCGCGGATGAGGGCCGGACAATCATGAGCGAGCATTGGATAGTCAAGTGCCAGAATACTGAGGACGGTACTGGCGACATCATCATTGACCTACCTCCAGAGTTGCTTGACCAAATGGGGTTAGGTGTTGGTGATCATTTAGAGCTAACGATAGCGAATGGCACATTAGTGCTGACGCCCATGAACAGTGCAATATCAGTACGGCCGATGTTTGCTGGAGTCCTGCGTGAGGATGCCTATCATGCTTACCGCAAGCGGTTGGCTGCGTATCTCCATATCCCTTCCAACGCTTCGGATCAAGACATTCACGACATGATAGTAGCTGGCTTTTCGGCCGGCCTGATTTCATCGCTTTGTGCTGATGGCACCGTAAATCCGCAAGAACGCGACATAATCATTCACCCCAAAACGCTCAAAACAAAATTGGCAAGCGATCAGCTTTTAACGTCGGATGAGAGCGATCGCCTGTTCCGGTTCGCACACATTACCGCCATGGCCGAGATCATGTTCGGGGACGAAGGGAAGGCCAAACAATGGCTTTCCAAACCCAAAGCCCGTTTTTTGGGAAAAAGCCCACTGGCAATGGTCACTACGTCTCACGGCACACATCTAGTTGAAGAAATGCTGATTCAGGTGTCTGAAGGCATGTCATTTTAATCCTGCCACAGTTAACAGTGTGGACGGAAATAACGGGCAGCAGCATGCCCACTTCTATGACTATCACTGAATCTGAGAGTCAATCACTATGATCAACGCAAACGCTCTAGCCGGTATAGGCATCAAAGCCCAAGCGTTGGTTCATCCCTCAACGGCGTGCGTTACGTCATTGCACCTGCGACTCTTGATACCGCCAAGACGGAGTCGAAACCACCACATAGTCGATATAAATGATCAGTTCATTCAACAGGACTCCCGCCAAAATTGTGGGGTGGCCGGTTAGCATCCTTAACGGGGATTGGACATCGACTCGATAATACGGCACTGCTCGATCACGCCGCCCTCGCAACAAGCAATCAAACGCTCCAACTCCACCTCCAAGCCTTGCAGGTCTCGGATGCGCATTCGAACCTGCTCTAACTGCCCCTCGATTTTTGCGTCCACCCTGGCGCAGGAAGCGTCGCGGTTATCCGCAAAGCCCAGCAACTCTCGAACATCGTCAAGGCTGAAGCCCAGTGTGCGGCTACGTCGGATGAACAATAGACGGTCGCGCTCCTCGTCGGTGTAGAAGCGATAGCCTGATGCTGAACGCCCTGCAGAAGGCAGGAGGCCGACCTGCTCGTAATAGCGGATGGTCACCGCTTTGGTATCAGTCGCCTTCGCCAGATCACCGACTGTGTATTTGGTCGAACTCATTTCGCTTGACCTTATAGTTGCTAGAATCTTCATTCTACGCGCCTTAGGCGATAAGCAAATCTGCGTGCGCTCAATAGAAAAGTGGACTGAATCCTATGGAAGCCCCCTTAAAACAACATCAATCCGGAGCTTGGGCGCTGTTGCTCTGTGCCTGGTTGCTTGCTCTGGTATCAACAATCGCCGTGCTATTCGTTGGTGAAGTCATGGGGCAACTGCCCTGTGTGCTCTGTTGGTTTCAACGAGCCTTCATGTTTCCACTCGTCCTGGTATTGGGCGTCGCCTGCTGTTTATCGGACACCGGTGTTTGGCGCTATGCACTGCCATTAGCAGTCATGGGTTGGCTCATCGCTCTGTATCACAACCTGCTTTATTTCGGACTGATTCCTGAAAGCATCAAACCTTGCGGGGCCGGCCCTTCCTGCTCCGGTGCCGACATGACCATCCTCAGTGGTGTTCCGCTGCCACTTTTATCGCTGGGCGTGTTCAGCCTGCTGATCATTTTTCTCGTTCTTATCCGTCGGAGATTTACCGTATGAGCAGACGCGCCGTCGTCCTCTCCATCAGCGTGCTAGCCATCGTAGGCTTTGCCGTCGCAGCATTTTTCTACAATCGTGCTGCCACTGTGCCCCAGGCTACAGCACCTGTACCGCAAACCAGCGCGCTAGTGCGGTTTAACTCACCAAGCTTCGGCCCTGCCGACGCCCCGGTGACAATCGTAGAATTCTTCGATCCATCTTGTGAAAGCTGCCGTGCCTTCTACCCTATCGTCAAAAAGATGATGTCACAACACCCAGGCGATGTTCGCTTAGTGCTGCGCTATGTGAAGCTTCACGTAGGGTCTGAAGAAGCCATACGTCTGCTCGAGGCTTCACGTAAGCAGGGTGTTTTTGTGCCGGTACTTGAAGCTGTCCTCGCTGCTCAACCGCAGTGGCATGACGATGCGAAAGCATCAGCAGCTTGGGACGTAGCGGCCCAAGCGGGCTTGGACGTGGCTAAGGCTCGTGAGGACATGATGTCGCCGGAGATCACCGCCACGATAGAAAGAGATGCCGCTGATGCCAAAACTGTAGGTGTGAAGGGAACACCGACATTTTTCGTTAACGGTAAACCCCTGACTAACTTCGGCGCTCAACAGCTCTACGATCTGATTTGGAGCGAAATCAACCAAGCTCGTTAATAAGGGCGCGTGCGGAATGCGGAATGAAAAAAGCTCACCGGGCTCGACAATCCGCTTGACCTTATAGTGGCTATAGGGTGTTCACTCTTCACAATAAATTGTGGAGAGTGCCTTTATGAAAAGCTGTTGCGGTGATGAACAAACACCGAAAAGTGACGCCGCCGTTGAGGTATTTGACCCGGCAGCACCGACCGGCTGCTGTGCACCTGCCGCGACTATGTGTAATACAACTACAGCACAGTCCAACAGTAGTTGCTGCTCCGCGAAAACTTTGGACGTCAGCTCAGCGCCTTCTTCAGTAAAGGGCGCGGGTTGCTGCTCCCCCGGCTCCGATATCAGTAAATCGAACTGCGCTGTCGTAGCACCGCCATCTGCCCTGTACAGCCTTGCCGAGCCGAGCCAGCCTGCTGCTACGGTTGATAATGACCTTTTTATCGATGCTTGCTGCCCACCATCTGCTGCGGGTAGTCCCAAAGTCGGCATCGAAAACGTGTCTCCCACCAATACCGACGAAGCGACTCGTTTCAGCAGTTTCAGGATTGGGCAGATGTGCTGTCCTTCCGAGCAGACCATGATCGAGGACAAGCTCGCGAAGATGAGCGGCATTCAAAAGCTCGAGTTCAACATGATGAACCGCACGATGGCTGTCTGGCACGAGCTACCCGACACCTTGGGTATCGAGGCAGCAGTGCTATCGCTGGGCATGCACGCCGAACCTTTGACGGCTAATGGCAATGCAACCAGCGCAGATACGCCAGAAGTCCTTCCCCAGGCGGAATCACCTAAGAGCACATGGTGGCCATTAGCGCTTTCCGGTGTCGCTGCCGTGGGTGCTGAAGTCCTGCACTTCACTAACTCCGCGCCTGAATGGGTGATAGCGGTCATAGCCTTGTTCGCCATCGTGCTCTGCGGGCCTACGACCTACAAGAAGGGTTTGATCTCGATCAAACACCTCAACCTGAACATCAACGCGCTGATGAGCATCGCGGTTACCGGAGCGGTGTTGATCGGACAGTGGCCAGAAGCCGCGATGGTCATGTTTCTCTTCACCGTTGCGGAAATGGTCGAAGCGAAATCGCTGGATCGTGCGCGCAATGCGATCAAGGGGCTGATGGACTTGACCCCTGAACGAGCTACCGTGCGCCAACCCAACGGTAGTTGGCTGGAAGTCGATGTAAAAACGGTCGAGATTGGGGCCTTGGTTCGTGTCCGCCCCGGCGAACGAATTGGCCTGGATGGTAAAGTCTCTTCTGGTAACTCTACTGTTAACCAAGCGCCCATCACGGGCGAGAGCTTGCCCATCGAAAAAGATGTCGATGATCCTGTCTATGCCGGCTCCATTAACGAATCCGGCTCCTTCGAGTATCGAGTGACAGCTGAGGCCAACAATACGACCCTTGCTCGAATCATTCACGCGGTTGAAGAAGCCCAAAGTTCGCGAGCTCCAACCCAGCGGTTCGTTGATAAGTTTGCCAAAATTTATACGCCAGGGGTGTTCTTTTTCGCCGTCGCGATTGCGGTATTCCCACCACTGTTTATGGGCGGATTGTGGACTGACTGGATCTATCGTGCACTGGTGCTTCTGGTGGTTGCTTGCCCTTGTGCGCTGGTCATTTCCACTCCGGTGTCCATCGTCAGTGGTCTGGCGGCAGCGGCTCGCAAAGGCATTTTGGTTAAAGGCGGCATCTACCTGGAAATAGGCGCCAAGCTGAGTTTCGTCGCGCTCGATAAAACCGGCACCATTACCCATGGGAAACCGGTTCAGACAGACTACATTCCGGTAGCCGAAGACTCAGAGGTACATCCTCAGATTGTTGCCGCCAGCCTCAGTGCACGCTCGGATCACCCCGTATCACAGGCAATTGCCAAGTACGAAGGCTCGGACGCATCAACGTTCCTGCAAGTGGAGAGTTTTGAGGCCCTTCCCGGTCGCGGGGTAAAGGGGATGATTGAAGGCCAGCTCTTCTACCTGGGCAATCACCGACTGATCCAGGAGTTGGGGCTCGGTACTTCGCAGTTGGACGAATCTCTGACTAGCCTGGAGCGCCAAGGCAAAACAGTCGTAGCCTTGACCAGCGCCAGTCAGGTTTTTGCGTTGTTTGCTGTAGCCGATACCGTAAAGGACTCAAGCCAGACAGCGATCAAGGAGCTGCATGCATTGGGTATCAAGACCATGATGCTTACAGGCGACAATTCGTACACGGCTGATGCGATTGCCAAACGAGTTGGGATAGATGAGGCGCGGGGAAACTTGTTGCCCAGCGACAAGCTTTCAGTAATTGATCAATTGAAGGGCCGTAAGCACGTGGTGGGGATGGTCGGTGATGGGATAAACGATGCACCTGCATTGGCCAAGTCTCAGATCGGATTCGCCATGGCCGCGGCTGGCACGGGAACCGCTATTGAAACGGCTGACGTTGCTTTAATGGATGATGATCTGCGCAAGATTCCGGCCTTCGTCCGCCTGTCACGCGAGACAGCTGTGATTCTTAAGCAAAACATTTTGTTCGCCTTAGGTATTAAGGCCATTTTCCTTGTGTTCATCCTCATGGGTTTGGCCACCATGTGGATGGCTGTTTTTGCAGACGTTGGAGTGAGCATACTTGTCGTGCTCAATGGACTTCGATTGCTAAAGAAGTAGATCGCGAGGTGAGGATGAAAGATAAAAGCGTCTTCGCCCGGCCAAGCAACTTTGTGGATGGCTCTTTTCGCCGATATGGGGACGAGCCCGCTTGTGGTATTCAATGGACCACAACTATTGCGGTATTGATTCGAAAGCTACATTGTCAAAATTGATTACTCACATAAGGAATTAAATATGCAATGTCCTATCTGCAAAGATATAGCTTTAGTAATGACTGAGCGCCAGAGCATAGAAATTGACTATTGCCGCAATGCCGCGGTGTCTGGCTTGACCGAGGTGAACTCGACAAGATTATTGAGCGTAGTCAGCGACAAGAGACCGTTAGATTGCTTCCACAGAACCTCACATCACCTGTCCAAAGTTCGACGCCAGCAGAACAACCTGGTTACAACCAGTACGGGAATAAGCATGGTCATGGAGATCGAGGGAGCCACAGCGGTGGATGGAAAGAAGGTGGCCATCAAAGTCAAAGTGGGCATCAGGGACAACCGAGTCGCAAAAAATCGTTTTTGCAGGAACTATTTGATTAAGATGGCGATTTCTCGCTTATGATCTGAATACTACATCAAACCAGTATCCACCTTTGAATGATTGGTTTGATGATATGGAACGGTTTGGGTGCTAGTAGGTCTTTATATTCTACAGTCCACTCGTTGGATCTTCATTAGGCTACATTTGGGGAAAAATCATGAGTTCAGGGCACAGTCACGGTCAAGTACGTGCGGGTCATGAAAAGATGTTATGGATCGCACTCGCCCTGACGACAAGTTTTATGATTGCTGAGGTCATCGGAGCCTTTGTCACGGGCAGCCTAGCCTTACTGTCGGATGCTGCGCATATGCTGACAGACGTTGTGGCTTTGGCAATATCCTTGCTGGCTATTCATATTGCCAAACGCTCTGCTGACAGGAAGCGCACGTTCGGGTATGCACGATTCGAAATACTTGCAGCCACATTCAATGCTGTCTTGTTGTTTTTAGTCGCTATATACATTGTCTATGAAGCGTATCTTCGACTTAACGCCCCCGCAGAAATTCAGTCGACGGGCATGTTAGTAATTGCAGTGATGGGACTGATAGTTAACCTCATTTCAATGCGTCTGTTGAGTGCCGCTAGTGGGGAAAGTCTCAATGTGAAGGGCGCTTATTTAGAGGTTTGGAGCGATATGGTGGGGTCTATTGGCGTCATCATTGCAGCGCTTGTAATCCGCTTCACCGGTTGGAGTTGGGTTGATTCACTTGTTGCAGCAGGTATCGGATTCTGGGTGCTGCCTAGGACTTGGTCACTGCTCAAGGAAAGCATGAATATATTACTGCAGGGCGTTCCAGAGGGCATCGATATTCAAAAGGTGGAGGCGAAAATATACGGAATCGTAGGAGTAAAAAATGTGCACGATTTGCATATATGGGCTTTAACCAGTGGTAAGAGTGTAATGAGCGTTCACCTGGTCGCTGACTATACCTCCCGCAGTGAACAAGATATTTTAACTGAAGTCACGTCGCTTATGAGTGAAGAGTTTCAGATCAGTCATACTACTGTACAAATGGAAAAAGCAGATTTCCATAGCCAATTAGTTGACGATTATGAAGGCAAGGTCCACTAATTGAGTTCCATTTTTAAGACAAGTTGTTATTTCGGGGATCCACCCCAGAGGGCTAGTTAAAATGAAAAAAATTATTTTAAATTATGCTCTGCTGATAATGCTTTTGTCTCTAACAGTAGAGCCGGTTTTGTCGAGCCCGGCTAGACCAGAAAAGGTATTCGGGTGGATTGAAGAAGGGATACTTTTACCAGAAAATATCGCCGTGAAAATAAAGTTGGATACTGGGGCTCTTACGTCATCCATGGATGCGAAGGACTTAAAAAGATTCCAAAAAGATGGAGAAGAATGGATTCGGTTTAACGTTAAAGTCAAAGACACCAAAACTAAGAAGGTGAGTAGCGCACTCTTCGAACGACGGATTGAACGAAATGTAAAAGTTAGAGGTGCCGGCGGCGCTGAACATCGTCCAGTCGTCATGATGACGATGTGCATAGGAGATAAAATTTATAAAGAGGAATTTTCTCTGAAAGATCGAGGCGAGATGAACTATCCCGTACTGATAGGACGCCGAACATTGGAAGCTTTGGGAGCGGTCGATGTTTCGCGCAAATTCACCGAGGAACCCCACTGCAGTTAATTTTAAATATATTTATATTATAGTTTTAGAGTTACTTTATTTGCAAAGCACCTGGAAGGCATACTCGTATTGAGTGTTGCAAAGGCCGACTGAATCGTCAAATAAAAAGACGGACAGTCGGTCGCAGTTTTTTTAGATGCTTGAAAACTTACCATTCTAATATGAATGGCTCTGAGTGGAGTGTGCGTTAATTTTAATGATGATCTTTAGACTTCATTCTTGCCACTAGTTGGCTGCTATTACTGCTGCTGGCCAGTCATTGAAGTAAGTTTTAATGAGGCCAAGGCTTTGGATTGACATGCGCTAAACAGATCAAGCTCAGGTCGA
This sequence comes from Pseudomonas sp. PB103, assembly GCF_009764635.1. Classification (NCBI taxonomy): domain Bacteria; kingdom Pseudomonadati; phylum Pseudomonadota; class Gammaproteobacteria; order Pseudomonadales; family Pseudomonadaceae; genus Pseudomonas; species Pseudomonas sp. PB103. The sequence goes on from NZ_RWIL01000049.1 coordinate 102,558, forward strand.
TATGCCGAAGTTTGGATATTCATCAATCCTAATATCGAATGGAATAAGTTGTCATGGGATAGTGATGCGCCTCGCTGTTCCCTCAAGCATTGAACGTCTAGTTTTTGACGAGATTGCATGTTTTTGGAGATCCAGAGAACCATGGGAATGCTAGTCTGCTCTTTGGGCGCCATAGCATAAGGCAGTCCGTGCAAGTATATCCCGTTCTCGCCGAGAGACTCACCGTGATCAGAGACGTAAAGCATAGCCGTATCAAAGCGCTCAGCGTTGCGCTTTAGCAAGTCAATCGTTTGTCCAAGTACATAGTCTGTATAGACGATACTGTTATCATAGGCACTGACTATGCTCTCGCGCGTACATCGCTCTAGTTGGTTATTATCACAAACGGGACCAAATCGCTCGAATTCGCGTGGGTAGCGCTTGTAGTAGGATGGGCCGTGACTACCTTTCATGTGGAGAACCACGACTGAATCACCCTGTTGTTGATCCAAGTAAGCTTGCAGGTCTTGCAATAAGACTTCGTCGTAACACTCGCCTGCTCTGCATAATCCTGATGTTTTCTGATTGTTCAATTTCTCATTTTTTACTCGGTCACAAATACCTTTACAACCCGAATTGTTATCTCTCCAAAGTACCGATACTCCGGCCCGCTGCAACACGTCTAATAAGCCTTCTCTCCGTAACGCCATACCGTCTTTATAGCCTTGTTTACCCGCATCCAAGAACATGCAAGGTAAGGAGATTGCCGTAGCTGTTCCACATGAACTGACATTGGCAAAACTTAAGACACCACGCCGAGTCAATTCCGGATTGGTATCGCGTGTGTAGCCATTAAGCGAGAAGTTCGCGGACCTAGCGGTTTCACCCACAATTAACAACGTCAGGCGTGATTTTTTTACACTCGCAGTAGTTTCTCCTTGGCGGGCATCAGCACCAATGATTTTTAGTTCTGTGGGCTGTGCTAGCTGGCGACGCATATACCCATGGATTGCCGAAACCACATTCGAAGGAACTAACATCAATCTGAGTTCGCGATGGTTACGTACGAGCGATGCATAAGATTGGTAAAGCGTAAATACGATGATTGCCAAACAGGTAAGTGCTACCGCCAGCCCCATCAATCGATGAGCAAGCGCGCGGGTGCGCGATCGTTGTATCAAACGGACTCGGGTGATAAGCAGCACCGGTAGAACACCAAAACCCAGCATCCATCGCAGTAACTCCCAGTTCAGCAGGTCCGTGGTCTCAGAGATGTCTGTTTGAATAACATTCGTTAGCATGCTGTAGTCAATTACAATGCCGTAGCTATTCATAAAGTAACTCGCTGCTGCCGCAACCAACAGAACAATGGCTAGCACAGGCTTTATGAAGCGTCCCCAAGCCATCGCGCTGAGTAACACGTACAGCCACATCAACACGAACCAAGGCAGGCTAAGCACAAATAAGATGCTTCCGTCTTGTAGGCCTCCCACGCTTTTCCAAACAACTCGCCAAAATGGCCAGTTACTGAACAACAGAAGCCAAGTTGAAACTGCAATAATTAATTGATTGCTACTGAGTATAATTTTCGTACTCAGAATTGGTATTTTTTTATTCATGGGTATCTCGGAATATCTCGACATGATCGTGCGCGCAAACTGTCACTGGACTGCCGCTACGTTTTAGGGAAGAAAAAATCAGCAACAGAGCGATGTAATTCATGGATGCACCAGTGACCCTCAACGCTTTCCTCGGTTGGTTGAAGCTCCACGATTAGCCAAACCGCCAAAACGCCAAAACCGATGAGGATTTTTTTCATGAGATGCCCCCCAAGTAAGTGTTGTACTGATAGATCCGCTCGACTTGACTTAAAAAACAATTTTTTTTGGAGCGAAATGATGGTGGTTGGGTCGCGGGGGTATGGTTTTCTTGCTGACGTTGCGCATCTGTCTTAGTATCGAAGGCATAGGTGATGACGTTGTTTAGATCACTATTCTGATAGGCGCGACTAGTTGTCTAAAAAGGAATTCTAGTTGCGGATGAGAGACCAAAGCGGTCTTGATGCGCTTACCAAGTTCACCACTTTCGAATGCCGATAATCCTCATTGCGCGAAACATCGCCGTACTCGCATAACGCACACTCCTCGGAGTCAGGCGACGCCTTGCAGTTGATTTCAAATATTCGTTGAAAGCTTTGGCAGCCGTTTTTAGTACGGCATCGGGGTTCAAACTCTGTTAAAGCCTGGCTGCGCTATTCTGTATTTCCCGCTCGGCGTCTGCGAGTCTTGGCTCATTTGATAATACGGGTTGGTGACTGTTCCTCGTCTTACATTGGCTGGCTCATGCGCGGTCGTCATCAATGATTCCCGAGGCAGGGAATCAGCCGACCACAACATTTTTCTAATGCGAGATGGCATCACAAAATTTTCGCCCCCAAGGCGCGCCGTTTTCATCGTTTAACAGTAGGGACATCTGCAGCGTCTAGAGTGTTTAGATATATTGCATGCTCAATGTACTGCATAAGAGTTATCGCGAGGGTGACTGAAGAATTACAAATTTGTAATAAGACCATCTATCGTCATCAAGTAGTCTAAAATCTATTTGCCGTATGGTCGTGTGTCTCAATTCACTCATTTAACAGAAACTGAAAAAATGCGCGATATTCTGTAATGGCTTAACTCATCCAGTTGAGATGCTAAAGTGAACCGGTGAGTAAAGTTGCCTAAATGAGTGTGGTGGTATTTTCAATTAGTATCGAGACTTTATAATAAATGCGTATCTTGATAATAGAAGACGATCCGAAAACCGCTCATTATTTGCGCCAGGGTCTGACTGAAAGCGGCTTTATCGTTGATTGCATACAAAACGGAATCGATGGCATAAACTTAGTCTCCCAACAGGCTTATGACCTTGTAGTACTAGACGTAAACCCCCCGCAAAGTGACGACTGGGATCTACTTGTAAGTATTCGCGAGGTAATTATTACCCCGATCATGATGCTTACCGAGAAAGGTAGTGTTGAGGATAAAGTCTTGGGTTTTGATCTAGGCGCTGACGATTACATGGTCAAACCAATTGAGTTTCCTGAGTTGTTAGCTAGAGTCCGTACTTTAATGCGTCGAACTGGGTCGTCGGCATCGCTAAATGTGCTTCGCGTTGGCGATTTGGAGCTCGATCTGGGTAGGCACAGGACCTTTCGCGCTAACCAGCGAATTGACCTGACTAACAAGGAGTTCGCCTTGCTACACTTTTTGATGTGTCAATCAGGCACGACGCTATCGCGCACGCAGATTAAGTCTTCTGTCTGGGGTCTGAGTAGTGATTGCGACACGAACGTTGTTCAAGTAGCAATGAGGAGGCTTCGAGCTAAAATTGATGATCCTTTTGACGACAAGCTTATCCATACATTGCGAGGTGCTGGATATGTCCTTGAGTCGCGTGCCCATTAACCCCGTTTAGCCATTCTTATTTTGATATTGTGCGAAATAATTGGATTGCACTAAATTAAACGCGCTGAAAATATTGATTATAGAAAGGCAGTTATGTAATCTCTAAAATTGTCTCAGGAGGCGGAATGGTTCTGCAGTAGGGATTTAATTTTGCACCAAGCGCTTAAGATAACGTTAAAATCTAGATTGCACGAAAGTCTATACGATTTGCAGTTTAGAATAAACATGCTGAATTTAGCTTAATTCCGAAGTAGGGGGTTGCGACGCTATATCTGCAAGACCACACACTCTCGAGTGATTATCCATGAAGGCATGATCAACCTGCGTAATAGGTGGGTGTCACAAAGATCGGTACCAATAGATGTTCACGTTGGATTGCTCTTGGGCACTAGTAATGTATCTTGACGAAGGTTATATTTTGCACAGGGCTATTAAATCTTCACTATCCATTGGTGAGTCATCGGTTTCATCTCTGGCTGAGCAAAAAGAGTAATGTTGTCTTTGGATTTTTAAGCATCGATCCCCACTCATATATTACCTAGTGATCTGACTCGTGCAGCCAAGCTGTTTTATATTGCTTTTGATTAAATTAAATCCTAACTAAAAACCTCCCCTGGTCTTTGAGAGTTTAAGTTACTAGTTGAAATGTTCTTCGGGAATGTAATTCTGAAGGTTGTCGGATGCCCTGGTATACTAAAGACATCTGCTGTTCCATGATGGAGGCTCATGATAGATCGGACAATAGCCAATCCTAATCCAGTGCCACCTTCAGCTCGTGAGCGACTATTATCCACTCGATAGAAACGATCGAAGATATTAAGCAAGTGATGGCGTTCAATTCCCACTCCGGGATTGCTTATTGAAAGGGAGACTTCTTCGGTTCGCGTTTCAATGGAAATAACAACCGACTCTTCTATCGGGCAGTGACGAATGGCGTTTGATAAAAGATTCGAAATGGCGCGCTGAATCATGAGTCGATCGCCTGAAACTTTGCCCTGACCACTGACGGTTATGCCGACGCACTTTTCTTCAGCCGAAAGAGAAAAAAGATCAATTACTTTTAAAGCTTCGTCTTCCAGCAAAATGTTTTCGAATGGTACAAGTGCGGCTGGGTGACTTACTTGGGCTAAAAAAAGCATATCAGATATAATTCTAGTGACTCGCCCCAACTCTTCGGTGCAAGACTCTAGTACAGACTTATACTCCTTTACTGAGCGATCACGAGAAAGAGTTACCTGTGCTTTCCCCATAAGGTTCGTAATCGGTGACCGCAACTCATGCGCCAAATCATCTGAAAACTGAGTGAGTTGTTGGACTCCGCTATCAAGTCGGTGAAGCATGAAATTTATGCCATGAGCTAGCTCACTGATCTCTTGGGGCATATTGACAACGGAGAGTCGGTGACTGAGATCTTGGGTTGATACCATTCCCGCAACTTCACAGAATTCCCGGAGTGGGGACAATCCGCGTTGCACTATCGCCCAAGCACTGATACCAATAAGGATCAACAACAGCGGAACCGCTACGATGGTTGAACTCAAATAAGAGCTTAACAGTGATTCATCATTCGAGCGGTCCATAGTCAGCAAGACTGATACGAATTCACCATCTTTTAGCCTCATGAGTTTCGCTGCTGTGAGGATGTGATTTTCGCTTTCCTGTGCCGAGGAGTAGTAAGAAATCTTAGTGCTATCGGTTGCTCCGATTTTGCTCCTAGAAACTACGGTTATATCTGCTCCAAAACTCAGGACAGGGACACTCAGATTTTCATCATCAAAAATAGTGAGATTAAGATTGTCATGCCCTAGCACTTGATCTAATAGTGCGTGTGGCTTTAGGCTCATGTTGCTAGTACTGATATCCATCAGTAAACTGTGCTCAATTTGATTCATTTTCTTTTCTAAGCTGTTTTTTGCACGCAAATCAAGCTCGTGGGTAAGCGCTAAATAGGCCAGAATCGCTAAAGAAACTACTAGTACTGCTCCCATTATACTTACTGTCAAACCCAATCGCATTGACAGGCTGACTTGCTTCATTTTCTCTCCTCCAGTACATAACCTACGCCGCGGAGCGTATGGATTAATTTAGTTTCAAATGGGTCATCTATTTTAGCTCTGAGCCTACGTATCGAAACTTCGACAACATTGGTGTCGCAATCAAAATTCATGTCCCAAACCAATGAAATGATCTGAGTACGAGATAACACCTCTCCAGATTGACGCATTAATAGATGGAGCAGTGCGAATTCTTTCGTCGTCAAATCTATGCGTTGTTTTCCGCGAAATGCGCGATGCCTTCCTTGATCAAGTTCAAGATCAGCAACTTTTAACACTTCTTGAATTGGTATGTGTTCGCTACGACGCATTAGAGTGCGTACTCTTGCCAGCAACTCTGGAAATTCAAATGGCTTGACAAGATAGTCATCAGCCCCCAGATCCAATCCTCTAATTTTATCTTCTAAGCGTCCTCTTGCAGTAAGCATCATTACCCTAGTACTGCTAGACCGCCGAATATTTTCAAGAACGTCCCATCCGTGCATTTCAGGAAGATTTACGTCAAGTAATACCAGATCATAAGCTTGCTGCCGTGCCAGATGGAGTCCATCAGCTCCTGTCGATGCGCAATCTACAATATAGCCACTTTCAGTTAGACCCTGATGTAAGTATTCAGCAGTCTTTGGCTCGTCCTCTATCACAAGAATACGCATAGGAATTAACCCTTCTTAAAGTGGTTCGTAATGGCTCTTTTCGTTGAATCTGTTTAAAGTTAACCATCTGTTTAAATGTTGGATTCTGGTTGCATTTTTAATTTTCTGGGATCATAGAGTTTAAAACTAACAAGGTTTCGTGCGACCCTCGTCACCTTGTAGTACAAGAGCCGCCTCCCGTTTTTGTCTAGGGATGTCGCTTGGTGCGAGCACTTATTGCCCTAATCCTAATGCATTAAGTGAGGCTTATTCGTTAGATAACGTATTTGTAATTCTTCAGTCACCTTGTTGATAGGTGTGCGGAATTATATTTGCCTCATGGGAAATTCTTTTTGTATAAAGGTTTTGGGGAATGATGGAATTACTTCGGTTTAGAAAGTTTATTGCTCACCCAATCACGCATAAAACCATGCTACAAGCAGGTCTTATTTCGATCCTTGCTCTTTTGAATGCTCCTTTGTTAGCCGCAAACGCTCAAATGCTCACAATGGATCAAGCGCTTGAAACTGCATTTTCCAACAACCCAGACCTAGCGGCCGCTCAATGGGAGACAGGTATTGCTCAGGGAGAGCGACAGCAGGCTGGATTGATTCCAAACCCTGAGGTTTCCTGGGAGGCTGAAGATACTCGGCGAAACTCGCGCACCACGACGGTAATGATCAGCCAGCCGATAGAGCTTGGCGGTAAGCGTGGAGCTAGGATTGAAGTGGCCAATAGAGCTCAGGACGCAGCGGGGATTGAGTTGGAGCGCAAGCGTAACGTTCTGCGTGCCGATGTCATTCAGGCTTTTTATAGTTCCTCAACGGCTCAGCAAAGACTGCTGCTGTCACGTCAATCACTTGAGCTCGCCGAGCGCGGTTTGCGTGCAGCGCAAGGTCGCATCAAGAGTGGCAAATCCTCACCCGTTGAAGGTACGCGCGCAGAGGTTCAGCTATCAGAAGTGCGCCTAGAGTTGAGGCGGGCTGAGCGGGATGAGGCCAGTGCCTACCAGAGACTCGCTCAGGTCATGGGGGCGCCTTTGCCTGCATTTGTGTCCGTGGGTGATCCAAATCGGTCGATGCCAACCGTGCCCGATTCGTCGCTGCTGTTTAGCCGAATTGGTGAAACTGCAGAGCTACGATTAGCAAAACTGCAAATAGATCAGCGGGAAGCCTCTCTTGGTCTTGAGAAGGCTCGTCGAATTCCGGACCTGACCGTGAGTATCGGGAGTCAATACGACGAGCGTGAGCGCGAGCGGGTGAATGTCGTAGGGCTATCTATGCCCATCCCGTTGTTTAACCGTAACCAAGGCAACGTACTGGCCGCAGCCCGCCGTGCCGATCAATCTCGCGACCTTCGGAATGCCAGTGAGTTACGACTGCGCACAGAGATCCAAACCACCTTAGATCAGTGGCTGACTGCTAACACTGAAGTGGCGTCGTTCAATCAAACCATCCTGCCTGCAGCGCAAAGTGCCGTCGATACCGCTACCCGAGGTTTCGAAATGGGTAAGTTTAACTTTCTCGACGTGCTCGATGCTCAGCGCACATTGATTAGCGCTCGCACGCAATACATCCAAGCCATCGCCGAGGCGACAGACGCCTGGGTGCGTATCGAGCGAATTTTCGGTGATGTTGCCATTCTCACTCGTACCCCGTGAATTTCATATAACGCTTTTTTTACCGCTGCTCAGTATCGCAATACCACGTTAATCCGTGAATGCCGACTGGGTTGCGCAGGGAGTCTCCATGGATAAAAAACTAATCCTCGTCTCGGCACTAACCTTGGCAATAGGTATAGGCATCGGTTCGTTTTGGATGACAAGCCCATCGGTGCCTTCAGCTGAAGCTCAGACTCAGGAGGGCAAAGGCTATGACGATCACGGCGATGAAACTGCTGACGGAAAACCGGCCGAGGGCGAACACGCAGAAGGCGAAGCTGAAGAGGGTCATTTGACTCTGAGCGAAGAGCAGATCAGCTCTGCCGGCATCCAACTGGTTGAAGCGAAAGCGCAGAGCATCAGCCTTTCATTGCCCTTTCCTGGAGAAATCCGTTTTGATGAAGACCGCACTGCGCACGTGGTGCCCCGCGTACCTGGTGTCGTTGAGTCGGTTCATGCCAATCTTGGTCAACCAGTGAAAAAAGGTCAGTTGCTGGCCGTAATCGCTAGCCAACAAATTTCTGATCAGCGCAGTGAACAAGCCGCTGCGCAACGTCGTCTTGAGTTGGCGCGTACTACCTACGAGCGAGAGCGACAGTTATGGCAGGACAAAATCTCTGCAGAACAGGACTTCCTGCAAGCCCGCCAGGCTTTGCAAGAAGCTGAAATTGCTCTCAGCAATGCTCGGCAAAAAATTAGCGTACTGAGTGGTAGCTCGGTCGCCAGCGGGGGTAATCGATATGAATTGCGTGCGCCGTTTGACGGGGTTGTAGTCGAGAAACATTTGGCCCTCGGTGAAGTTGTCAGCGAAACCACCAATGCCTTTACGCTCTCCGACTTGTCGCGTGTGTGGGTGACCTTTGGAGTCTCACCAAAGGATTTGAACAAGGTACTCGTAGGCAAATCGGTCAAGGTCAGTGCGCCGGAGTTGAATGCTGAAGTCACTGGAACCGTGGCCTATGTCGGCAGTTTGTTGGGCGAGCAAACCCGTACAGCCACGGTCCGCGTGACATTGGAAAATCCACAAGGTGCATGGCGTCCGGGGCTATTTGTGACCGTGCAGGTTGACACCGGTACTCGGCAGACAAAGGTCGCTGTACCTGAGGCGGCTCTTCAGACGGTCGAGGACAAGCAAACTGTTTTCGTTCGAACGGAGGACGGGTTTAGAGCTCAGCCAGTGGAGACAGGTGGTCGTTCGGCGGGTCTGGTCGAGATCAAGGAAGGCCTGGAGCCCGGAGCTCAAATCGCCGCCGCCGGTAGTTTCATTTTGAAATCAGAATTGGGTAAAGCCTCGGCTGAACACGCCCACTGATCCGCCATTTCCACGAGAAGGTTCTCATGTTCGAACGCCTGATCCAATTTGCCATCGAGCAGCGCATTATCGTACTGCTCGCGGTTTTCCTCATGGCCGGCCTCGGTATAGCAAGCTATCAGAAGCTGCCGATCGACGCGGTTCCCGATATCACCAACGTCCAGGTGCAAATCAACACGGGGGCAGCAGGTTTTTCACCACTGGAAACCGAACAACGCATCACGTTCCCCATCGAAACAGCAATGGCTGGTTTACCGGCTCTAGAACAAACTCGTTCGCTGTCACGCTCGGGTTTGTCGCAAGTTACTGTTATTTTCAAAGAGGGCACGGACCTCTTCTTCGCTCGGCAATTGGTCAACGAACGATTACAGGTGGCCAAAGAGCAACTGCCAGAAGGTGTGGAAGCTGTCATGGGACCGATCTCAACCGGTCTTGGTGAGATTTTCCTGTGGACGGTCGAGGCTGAAGAGGGGGCTGTCAAGGAGGACGGCAGTCCCTATACGCCGACCGACCTGAGGGTGATTCAAGACTGGATCATCAAGCCTCAACTGCGCAATGTTCCTGGGGTCGCCGAAATCAATACCATTGGCGGGTTTGCCAAGGAGTATCAGATTGCGCCCGATCCAAAACGCTTGGCCGCTTACAAGCTCACGCTGACTGACCTTGTTACAGCGCTGGAGCGCAACAACGCTAACGTCGGTGCCGGTTACATCGAGCACAGCGGCGAACAGTTACTGATTCGTGCACCTGGTCAAGTAGCAACCACCGACGATATCGCCAATATCGTCATGGCCAATGTCGACGGTACGCCAATACGTGTGAAGAATGTTGCAACCGTGGATATCGGCCGTGAATTGCGCACGGGAGCAGCGACCGAAAACGGTCGTGAAGTGGTGCTCGGCACAGTGTTCATGCTAATCGGCGAGAACAGCCGCACCGTGGCGCAGGCCGTTGCCAACAAGCTTGAGCAAATCAACCGTTCACTGCCAAAAGGGGTTGTAGCAGTCACTGTCTATGACCGTACCAATCTTGTGGACAAGGCGATTGCCACGGTAAAAAAGAACCTGATCGAAGGTGCAATCCTAGTGATTGCGATTCTATTCCTGTTCTTGGGAAATATACGTGCAGCGCTGATCACTGCCATGGTTATCCCGCTCGCTATGTTGTTCACATTCACCGGCATGTTTACCAATAAAGTTAGCGCCAACCTGATGAGCCTTGGGGCTTTGGACTTTGGCATCATCGTCGACGGTGCGGTGGTAATTGTTGAAAACGCCATCAGGCGTTTGGCCCATGCGCAGCAACACCACGGGCGCATCCTCACTCGCTCTGAACGTTTTCACGAAGTATTCGCTGCTGCCAAGGAAGCACGCCGACCATTAATTTTCGGTCAGTTGATCATTATGGTCGTGTACCTACCGATTTTTGCGCTTACTGGCGTCGAAGGAAAAATGTTCCACCCGATGGCCTTCACCGTAGTGATCGCCTTACTGGGGGCGATGTTGTTGTCAGTAACTTTTGTCCCTGCTGCGATTGCGATGTTCGTGACCGGCAAGGTCAAGGAAGAAGAAAACGTCATCATGCGTGGCGCCCGCCGGATGTATGCTCCAGCTTTGGACTGGGTCATGGGCCATCGATCGTTGGCATTCGCCATGGCATTAGGCGTGATCACAATATGCGGTGTGGTCGCAAGTCGGATGGGTAGTGAGTTTGTGCCGAGTCTCAGCGAAGGCGATTTCGCGTTGCAAGCATTGCGTGTCCCAGGTACCAGCCTGACGCAATCGGTAGAGATGCAGCAACGCCTGGAAACCCTGGTATTGGCAAAAGTACCGGAGGTCAAACGGATGTTTGGTCGTACAGGTACTGCCGAAATTGCCTCCGATCCAATGCCTCCAAACATTTCTGACAGCTATGTGATGCTCAAGCCGAAGAGTCAATGGCCTGATCCGAATAAATCAAGGGAGGCATTGATAGACGATATTCAAAAAGCTGCAGCTGCGATGCCCGGAAGCAACTATGAGCTTTCTCAGCCTATTCAACTGCGTTTCAACGAGTTGATTTCAGGCGTACGTAGTGATGTGGCGGTCAAGGTATTCGGTGATGACATGGCGGTGCTCAACGGCACCGCTGCAAAAATCGCCGCATCAATGCAGAAGATCAATGGTGCCTCCGAGGTCAAAGTTGAGCAAACGTCGGGACTGCCGGTACTGACCATCAACATCGACCGCGACAAAGCCGCCCGTTACGGACTCAACGTAGGCGACGTGCAAGACACCATTGCGGTGGCAGTTGGCGGTCGACAAGCCGGTACGATGTATGAGGGAGACCGCCGATTTGACATGGTGGTGCGTTTATCCGACGCGATGCGTAAGGATCTCGAGGGATTGTCCACATTGCTAATCCCGGTACCGGCGTTGCTCAACACCAATGCTGACCAGATCGGATTCATAGCTCTTTCAGAGGTGGCGACCCTCGATCTAGTGTTGGGACCTAACCAGGTCAGCCGAGAAAACGGCAAGCGTCTGGTGATCGTCAGCGCCAACGTGCGTGGGCGTGATATCGGCTCTTTTGTACAGGAGGCCAGTAGCGCCATTGATAAGGAAGTGCAAATCCCATCCGGTTACTGGACCACTTGGGGAGGGCAGTTCGAGCAGCTCCAATCCGCTGCCAAGCGACTACAGATTGTAGTGCCGGTTGCCCTGCTTCTGGTGTTCGCACTCTTGTTCATGATGTTCAACAACCTCAAGGATGGCCTACTGGTGTTTACTGGTATTCCGTTCGCATTGACAGGGGGTGTCATGGCTTTATGGCTGAGAGACATCCCGCTATCGATCTCGGCAGGTGTTGGTTTCATCGCGTTGTCGGGAGTGGCGGTGCTAAACGGTCTGGTGATGATCGCTTTCATACGTAATCTACGCGAGGAAGGACATTCTTTAAGTTCCGCAATTAATGAAGGGGCTCTCACACGTTTACGTCCGGTGTTGATGACAGCTCTCGTGGCCTCTCTTGGGTTTATTCCGATGGCACTGGCAACCGGAACGGGGGCAGAGGTTCAAAGACCTCTAGCTACCGTAGTAATCGGGGGAATCCTATCCTCAACTGTGTTGACTCTGCTGATACTGCCTGCTCTTTATCAATGGGTGCACCGCCGAGACGAGGAAGAAACCAAAGACGACAAAATAGCATCCATATAATTTAGTTTTCTCAAAGCCTCCTATCGAGATTCGATGGGGGGCTTTTTTATGTGCGCAACATAACGAATCTGTAATCTAGGCGCCACCGTGTTGATAGGTTCGAATTGATACCCTAAGAGTGTCAACTAGATGAGGTGTCAGTATGAAAATTGCTCAAATTTTTGCTCTTGCGAGTGCTTTAGTCCTTTCTTCAGTTGCTTTAGCCGAAGGTGGCGGAGACAGAACCTTTGAGAAAATGATGGTCGCAAATGATCTAGCAATGGAGAAGTACGTGGCTAAAGAAGGAAAAATCGAGCCAGTAGTGTCAAGTGATGCTAAAGATGAGACTGATGAAATGTAAATGTAGCAGTACGCTGAATAAAAAAAACCGCTTCCGGTTTCCGGTTGCGGTTTTTTTTGGATGGCAGATTGGACATCGGTAATCCTGGCGCCACACCTACGCAATGTTCTAGTTGATATTCTGGTAACTGTTAATATATGAGGTACTCAATATGAAATTCATGAGCATTATTACTCTCGCTGGAACTCTGGCGTTATCCTCTCTTGTCTCTGCTGAAGGGGGAGGAGACAAAACCTTTGAGAAAATGATGGCGGCTAATGCTAAAGCTATGGAGCAGTATGCTATTAGCCAAGGGAAAAGCGCACCTGTAGCGAAACAATACGAGTACGGAATGAAGATGGATGTTGTGAAAGTGATCAGTGTGGTGCGGCCTGCAAAAGTCTGCGCGGTGGTGCCAGCCGCCATGACTTATGAAGATTCAAATGGGCAGCTAAATACGATTAGGTACACTGTGGCTGGAGAGTGTCGCAAACGTGGTGGCTAGTAGCTATCCTACTATCTGAACAATCTATAACGCTCGACTGATATGAAAAATAGGAATCGGGCGTTTTTTAGATTCGCTTCGAACAGGTATAAAAAAGACGTCCCGAGGGACGTCTTAAAAATTCACCCTTTTCCGAAGGAGCTTCTAAAGGTGAAATTGTAGCTTTAACTGAACAACAATGAGTTTCCAGATTTTCACAGGCTTGCTACTTGTCTGTAGAGATCTAACCAGATGCGCTAGCTAGATTCCTAATAACTCCCACTCACTATAAGCAATCCTAGTTAACGTGGAGATGATTGAAAAATTACAATTTTGAAATTTTCAATCAAAAATGGGACAATTTAGAAGAACCGAGAATTTTCCCGTTTAGGTATTACAGAATGGCGAGTGGGTACTCAACAATCACACGGACCTCATCCAGATCCGATTCAAAAGCGGTTGCGCGAGTATTCGCTTGCCGCAAGCGGAAAGACATATCTTTCAAGGAACCTGTCTGAACGACGTACTTCACCTCAATGTCGCGCTCCCAACGTTTCTGATCTGTCAACGGGTTCCCGTCTGCATCGCGCCTCATGTATGTTGCGTTAGCGTTGGAATAGTCAGCGTCGGTGCCGCGACCATAACGTGTCATAAACGACAGGCCTGGTACGCCGTACGAGCTCATGTCGAGGTCGTAGCGAACCATCCACGAACGTTCTTTTGGCGAGTTAAAATCGCTGTATTGGATCGAGTTGTCGAGAAAGATAGAGTCCGACTGACGCAGATAGTCGAAGTCGTCATTACCATTATTTCGCTGGTGAGAAAGTGCAAGTGAGTGCGCACCATACTTCACGCCAACTTTAGCGCTCCAAATATTGTTGTCGAATTCTCCCAGCAGTTTCTTTCCTTCATCAACGGCCTTGTAGTAATTCACGCCACCGAATACAGAAAGCTGATCAGACAGTGAGTAATTCAATCCCGTGCCCGCATAGTATTGATTCCAAGCGTCTTTGAGGCGACTGGAATAGAGACTAACGATGATATTTTTGTTAACGTTGTAGTCGCCGCCGAAATAGCCTACCCAAGGTGAATTAACAGGCCCTGCATAGAATGTCGCGAAGTTGTCGCGCATATTGCTGGAGACTGGTTGGCTCATGGCGTGCAGGCGACCACCTTGAACAGTCAGTCCTTCAATGCTGGTATTGGTCGCGGTTACACCGCGGAAACTTTCGGGTAGTAGTCTTGAGTCGCCAGAAGCCACGACGGGGTTCGCTGGAAAAACATCACCAACTTTCACTACTGTGTCAAAAGCGCGAACCTTTGCTGCCCCACCGACTTTTGTGTACTCATCTCGAGCCTCACCATCGCCATTGACAGGCAGTACATCGAACGAACTACGACCACCATTTCGACCGTCACCCGTATCAAGCTTCAACCCAATCATCGCGAAAGCATCGACGCCCACACCGACAGTGCCTTGAGTAAAACCGGATTCAAATTTACTGATGATCGCGTGCGACCAAGTCTCTGAATAACCATTGCCTGTGGGGCTTGATTGCCCGTTACGATGGTCACGATTGAAGTAGAAATTTCGATTTAGCACGGAAAGACTACTATCTTCGATAAATCCCCCAGTCTTTTCCTCTGCGAATGCCATGGAAGGCCCAGAACTGACAACCAACGCTAAAGCGGCCATTGAGAATTTTGTATTGTTATCCATTAATCACTCCTTAGGTTTGGCAGAACTAGTAAGTTCTTCGGCTGGAATTATTGTTTACGGAAAGCGCGTTGCGCTTTCGTATCGTCGCCGACTTGTATCGTTGCAATTTGAAGATAACAGGGAGATGATTGAAGAATTACAATTCTGTAATGTCTGTATTTTTTTTTCAAAAAAATATTTCTGCGGCACATACCCACCGATGAGTGGCTCCTATTTACAACGAATCTTCGCATGTGTCTCCTGACGGGCGGCATGATTTAAACTTGAAGCGCATGCGTAGGGTCCGACTGGTTTTTAAGTGCGAATCCGGCGGTGACGATTGCTCGCGTGTTCACCAATACATTCTCGGGGATACGGATGTCAGACGTAGCGCTGTTCATCATCGCGCAGTTTTTCGGTGGGTTAACGGCGCTGTTCCTGGCGAAGGTTCTCGGTGCTAAAGACGTTGTCGTGGATATCCCGCAGCCTAGTCCCCATGAGCAAAAGCTCACAATTCACTGAACGGTGCTCTCTACGGTTCGTGGATGCGGTAAGCCCGCTCAAGGCGTAGTTCACGTTCCTATCGCGACATCCTGAAGGGCTAGGCCTTAAGGTGGTTCAGCCTTTCAAACGCGATTTTTTAAAGGGGCAGTAAGGAAAGACATGAATTACAAAGTGAGGGTTGCTACACCATCTGATGCCCCTGCCATCCAGACTATCTATGCTCCAATGGTTTGAACTCAGTCATCTCGTTCGAGCTGATACCACCGACTGTTGATGAGATGGCATCAAGAATAACCGCAACACTACCGCCGCATCCCTATCTGGTAGCCGAGGTGGAGGGCAACGTCGTTGGATACGCTTACGCAAGCGAGCATCGAGCGAGAGAAGCCTATCGATGGTCGGCGGATGTCACCGTGTATGTTGATCCGGCTGTGCACCGAAAAGGGGTTGGTCGTGCGCTTTATCAGCAGCTTCTACCAGTTCTAGAGAAACAGGGGATTCATGCAGCCTATGCCGGCATTGCCTTACCCAACGCAGGAAGTATAGGTATCCATGAAGCACTCGGGTTCACCCACATCGGCACCTACCCAGAGGTTGGGTTCAAGCACGGCCAATGGCATAGCGTGGATTATTGGCGTAAACCGCTTTGTGCTGTGACGCCGCCAATAGAAATCATCCCGTTCAGTGAGATAAAGGGAGAGTTGAGAAACCAGGTGTGAGGCGACCTGGCTACTATTCGTCGCCATCGGTACCAGGCTGTTCGCTGAGAGCTATGCTTATGGATGATTCACGTTCGAGTCAGTTTACCGACCGGCTGGAGGGATGAATGAATTTGGCGGCGTTTACCTCGCTGCTTTCCGCAGGCGAAAACATAAACGGGTGCCCACTCCCCGATTTAGATGCAGTGACATTCGCAGGTCTGCATTTTCCTTCCCGTGCATATTGCCTTGTTGCTGATTGGGTAATCTTGGATCTCGAAGTTACAACACGTCAACGAATAGCCATCACCGATAGAGGGCTTATCCCTGCCTTGGTTTACGCATTGACGGTTATCCAAGATAGAAAAGGTCGTTTTGCGCCTGGTGATTGGGTCAGATCAACGTTGGGGGTTTCCTTCACTCACAACTGCTTGTTTGAGACGAAAAATACGGTTTATGTGCTTATGGGAGCCGGCCGTAGGTTGCGCACAGATTTAGACATCGCACTGAGCTTGTGCTGAAGACCGCAGATTATGCTGCTCCCCTCCTGACCGCTTACTTCAGTTGTTGGTGTCACACTATGTTGGGAGCAGCCCGGCCCTGTATTTGAAGCGCAGCCCATCTGTGTCAATCTATGTTGCTGTTGTCTTTATCGCGAATCATCCTACAGACCCCGATTTACGCGATGGGTTGTGTCAAACTATGTTGTTGGTACCCACCGCCAAAGATCGCAGCCTGCGGCAGCTCCTACATGGGAATCGTATTTCACCTGTAGGAGCTGCCGCAGGCTGCGATCTTTTGATTGTGAGGTGAGCGTCGACCCTATGGATCGCTTCCAGGAAATGCACATTTTCACCACCGTTGCCCAAGAGCAGGGTTTCTCGGCAGCGGCGCGCCGGTTGGGGTTATCGGCGGCCAGCGTCACCCGTGCGGTGGCAGCGCTGGAGTTGCGCATCGGTACGCAGTTGTTGATTCGGACCACGCGCAGTGTGCATTTGAGCGAAGCGGGGCAGCGTTATCTGGAGGATTGCCGGCGGATTCTTGCCGAGGTGCAGGAGGCCGAGGATTCTGCGGCGGGTAGCCATGCTCAGCCGCGCGGGCAATTGACGGTGACGGCGCCAGTGTTGTTCGGTGATTTGTTTGTCACTCCGGTGATGGCGAGTTATCTCGCGCAGTATCCGGATGTCACGATTAACGCCGTACTGGTTGATCGGATCGTCAACATGGTTGAGGAGGGCATTGATGTCGCGGTGCGCATCGGTGACCTGCCGGACAGCAGTCAGCATGCGATTCGGGTGGGCGAGGTTCGAAGGGTTATTTGCGGTTCGCCGGCTTATTTCGCACAGCACGGTCGACCGGTTCATCCTCATGCGCTGGCAGGTGTGCCAGTGGTCGCGACTTCTGCGATTGGTCAGCAACGCAGTTGGCCGTTTCTCGATGCAGGAGAGGCGCTCAGCGTGCGTCCCGAGCCGCGCCTGATCGTCACCGCCAATCAGGCTGCGATTACCGCCGCCAGCATGGGTCTGGGCATGACCCGCGTGTTGTCCTATCAAGTGGCGAGCAAGGTGGCGGCCGGCGAACTGGAAATCGTCCTTGCTGAGTTCGAACTGCCGCCACTGCCGATCCATGTGGTGTATCAGGGCGGGCGCAAGGCGCCGGCGCGGATCCGCAGTTTTGTCGATTTCGCCGCCAAGGCATTGCGTGAACACCCGGCGCTGCAAAATGCTGCGTTGTTGCACGAGATGAAATAATCGATTGCGGTTGCTGGTGATTCTGTTCTTTTCGCAGTAAGGGGATGATGGCCTGCATCGGCGCTCTCACCCTCGCAGTGGCGCCCCTGTTCAGCGGAGTCGACCATGCAAGCGATCAAACTCTACAACTTCCCACGCTCTGGCCACGCTCATCGCGTCGAGTTGATGCTGTCCCTGCTGCAATTGCCCACCGAGCTGATCTTCGTCGACCTGGCGAAAGGTGAGCACAAACAGCCGGCGTATCTGGCGATCAACAGCTTTGGCCAGGTGCCGGCGATTGATGACGGCGGCGTGGTGCTGGCCGATTCCAACGCGATTCTGGTGTATCTGGCGCAAAAATACGGTCACGGTCGCTGGCTGCCTGCTGACCCGGTCGGCGCGGCGCGGGTGCAGCGCTGGTTATCCGCTGCCGCCGGGCCGATTGCGTTCGGCCCCGCAGCTGCGCGCTTGGTCACGGTGTTTGGCGCACAACTGAATGCTGAAGAGGCGATCAGCCGTGCGCACAACCTGCTCAAGGTGATGGACGTCGAGTTGGGCAAGACTGCGTTTCTGGCCGGCGACGAACCGAGCATTGCCGACGTTTCCGCCTACAGTTATATCGCCCATGCGCCGGAAGGCAATGTGTCGCTGGATGAGTACGCCAATGTTCGCGCCTGGCTGGCACGGATCGAAGCCTTGCCGGGTTTTGTCGGCATGCCGCGCACCGTCGCCGGTCTGCAAACCACCCCCTGATTTTCGCTATCCACACTGTGCCGTCGGCGCAGGGGAGAGGTCGTGATGGAACGTTCACCGTGGCACGCTGGCGAGCAACAGTTACAAGCCCATGTCGGCGTTGCCGAACGCATGGAAGCCTTCGGGCGTAAGGTGATTCGCACCTGGATGCCGGACCAGCACCGCGAGTTCTATCAGCAATTGCCCTTCCTGCTGTTCGGCGCCGTCGATGCGCAGGGTCGGCCGTGGGCCAGTGTGCTCGAAGGTGCACCGGGGTTCGCGCATTCGCCGGATCCCGAGCACCTGTATTTCGCCAGTCAGGTCGCGGCTGATGATCCGGCGCAACTGCGCAACGGTGAGCCGATCGGTCTGCTCGGCATCGAATTGCACACCCGCCGGCGCAATCGTCTCAACGGCCATGTCGGCAATCTGAACGCTCAGGGTTTCGCCGTGAGCGTGGATCAAGCTTTCGGCAATTGCCCGCAATACATCCAGCTGCGTCAGTTCCAGCGCGTGCCGCTGACGGATCCGCAGACTCGCCCGGCTGAACATCTCAACGCGCTGGATGACGCGGCCACCGCGCTGATCGCGGGAGCCGATACGTTTTTCGTCGCCAGTTATGTCGATGTCGATGGCCAGCGTGCGGTGGATGTTTCCCACCGGGGCGGCCAGGCCGGTTTCGTACGCGTGGACGGCAATCGTCTGACCATCCCTGACTTCGCCGGCAACCTGCACTTCAACACCCTCGGCAATCTGCTGCTCAACCCCAAGGCTGGCTTGCTGTTCATCGACTTTTCCACAGGCGATTTGCTGCAACTCAGCGGGCGCACCGAGATCCTGCTCGACGACCCGCAGATCGAAGCGTTTCAGGGCGCTGAGCGCTTGTGGACGTTCGAGGTGGAAACACTGGTGCGGCGCCCGGCAGCATTGGCGCTGCGCTGGCGCTTCGACGGCATGTCGCCGACCAGTCTGTTGACTGGCAACTGGACCGAGGCGGCGGCGCGTTTGCAGGCGCAGGCACTGGGCAACCAATGGCGGCCGCTGCGCGTGGCGAAGATCGAGGCAGAAAGTCGCAGCATCCGCTCCATCTACCTGGAGCCCGCCGATGGCGCCGGTTTGCCGGTGTTTCTCGCTGGCCAGCATCTGCCGCTGCGTTTCACGATTGATGGCGAGGTGCATATTCGCACTTACAGCCTTTCGAGCGCGCCATCGGACGGTTTCTACCGGATCAGCGTCAAGCGTGAAGGCCTGATTTCATCACACCTGCATGAGCAGATCCGCGTCGGCGATGTGCTGGAAGCGCGGGCGCCGCAAGGGCATTTCACCGTGGCGCCGCTGGAGCACCGACCGCTGGTGCTGCTGGCCGCCGGTGTAGGAATCACGCCGTTGCTGTCGATGCTGCGCGAGGTGGTGTACCAAGGCTTACGCACGCGCGGTATTCGTCCGACGTTATTGCTGCAGAGTTCGCGCAGCCTGGCGGATCAGCCGTTTCGCAAGGAGCTGGACCGTTTGCTCGAAACGTCAGGCGACTCAGTCCGCGTCCTGCGTTTGCTCAGCCAACCGGAAGCCGATCTGCAGGAGGGCGAGGATTTTGATCTGCCGGGCCGAATTGACGGCAGGGTGCTGAGGAACCTGCTGGAGGCCGAGGATTTTGATCAGCTCGACTTTGTGCTCTGCGGCCCCGGTGGTTTCACCCAGGGGCTGTACGACATCCTGCGCGAACTGGATGTGCGCGATGCGCAAATTCACGCGGAAACCTTTGGCCCGTCGACACTGAAACGTCAGGCCGACCCGGACGCGATCGTCATCGAACAACCGCCCGCCGCGACTACTTCGGTGCCGGTGGTGTTCGAGCGCTCGGCAAAAGAGGCGCGCTGGCAGCCCGATGGCGGCAGTCTGCTGGAGTTGGCGGAAAGCCGCGGATTGCGTCCGGAGTTCAGTTGCCGTGGCGGGTCATGTGGCACCTGCAAAACCCGGCTGGTCAGCGGCGCGGTGAATTATCCACAGCCCCCGGCGGACATCCCTGAAGCCGGCCACGTGCTGATCTGCTGCGCCGTCCCGGCACAGAGCCCCCACCCGCTGGTCTTGGACCTATAAACCGCCCCCCTGTAGGAGCTGCCGCAGGCTGCGATCTTTTGATCTTGATGTCCTGAAAACAAGATCAAAAGATCGCAGCCTGCGGCAGCTCCTACAGGGCGATCCGGTTTCGAATCAGGCGTAGGACAGGGATTTTTCTTCCAGCAGTTCCTGATACAGCTCCGTCCATTTGCGGCCCATGTCATCCGCTGTGAACAACTGCCGATAACGGGCTTCTGCTTTCACGCCCATCGCCGCTGCGCGCAGCGGATCGTCCCACAAGGTACGCATCGCCTCGCGAAACGCCTGTGGATTACTCGGTGGCACGACCAAACCGGTCTCGTTGTGGATATTGATGTAGCTGGTGCCGGTGCCGATCTCGCTGGAAATCATCGGTTTGCCGTACATCGCCCCTTCGAGCAAGGAAATCCCGAACGCTTCCGAACGCAGGTGCGAAGGGAAGACGATGGCGTAGCTCAGTTGCAGCAGCGCGACCTTGTCTTCATCCCCCAGGCGCCCGAGGAAGTGAATGTTGCGCAGGCCCAACGCCTGCGCCTGCGCATGCAGTTCCAGCTCCAGCGGCCCGGCACCGACGATGACCACCGGGTAATCGACCTCTTTCAATGCATCGAGCAGGATGTGCAGGCCTTTGTAATAACGCATCACCCCGACGAACAGGAAAAACTTATCCCCAAGCTGCTGGCGCCAGCGATTCATGCGCTGCGCGTCTGGCTGTGGATAACCGGCCTTGTTCAAGCCGTAGGGGATCACCCGGGTCTTGTCCTGGAACTGCTGCAACACATCGCTGGTGTGCAGGTAGTTCGGCGAAGCGGCAACGATACGGTCGGCGCTGGCGAGAAAGCGGTTCATCAGCGGCCGGTAGAGTTTGAGCAGGTGCTTCTGACGGATGATGTCCGAGTGGTAAGTGACCACGCTCGGTTTGTTCAGGGCGCTGGCGAAATGCACCAGGTCCATGAACGGCCACGGGAAGTGGTAGTTGACCACGTCGGCCTCGGCCGCCAGTTCGCGAAACTGTTTGAACACGCTCCAGGAAAACCCGGTGGAGGCGAATTGAATGTCGAGTCTGGCGCGGTGCACTTCGTGTTGGCCGAGTTGCACCACCGGCGGTGTCGGGTCGGCACTGAGCGTCAGCACCTGGCCATCGATGCCGTGCTGGGCGCCGCTTTCGCAGAGTTGGAAGATCACTTGTTCGATGCCGCCGACCGAATCCGGCAGGTACGTTTTGAAAAAATGAAGAACTCGCATTCAACCTCCCATGGCCTGGTGGTAGGCACCGGCCGTGGCCCGTGCACAACGCTCCCAGGAAAAAAGCCGTGACTGCTGCAACCCGGCTTCTTGGCATGCCTGCCAATGCGCTTGATCATCGATCAGTCGGCTCAGCGCATCACGCAGGCCTTCTGCATCGTCAGCTTCAATATAGTTGCCCGCGGCGCCCGCGACTTCCGGCATGGCCGAAGACTGTGTGAGCACCACCGGTGTGCCGCTGGCCATGGCCTCCAGTACCGGCAGACCAAAACCCTCATACAACGATGGAAAAATCAGCGCACGGGCCCCGGCCAGCAGCTGCGCCACCTGTTCATCGGGCAGATAACCAAGCAGGCACACATGCCCGCTGGCCAGTGCCTGGCGCAAAGGTTCGCTGAACTGATCACGCTCCCAGCCGGCCATGCCGACGATCAGCAACGGATAACGCTGACGCACGGGCTCCGGCAACAGGGCATGGGCGCGCAGGGCGAGGCCAAGGTTCTTGCGCGGCTCCAGCGTGCCGACGCACAGAAAATACTCCCGCGCCGCCACCGCATGCGCCTTGAGGACCGCGTCGATGGCGCTCGGCTCACGCGGGTGAAAACGCTCGGCGACGCCCAGGGGCGCCACCACGAAACGTTCACTGGGCAGGCCGAAATAGGCTTGCGCCTCGTCGGCAATCGCCTGCGAGTCGGTCAGGATCACTTGCGCCTGTTGCACCCCCAAGGCCAGCCGCCGCTCGATTTCCTTGAGCCGTGCCGGTGGCTGGGTCTCGGGGAAATGCAGGTGGGTCAGGTCGTGCAGGGTGATCACGGTCGGGCCGTCGAAGGCCAGCGGCCACAGGCTCGGTTCGTGGTAGAGGTCGATGCCCTGCGCGCGGCCCTGATCGAAGCGTTTCTGCTCCAGCCAGCGGCGCGCCTGATAAGCCCCGGGAATTTGCCGCAGCAGTGGCGTCAGGCGTGAGTAACCGGGCATGGCCGCTTCCGGCAGTGCCGAACTCCAGCCCCAGCCGTGGAACAACGTCACCTCGATATCGGGTTGATGGCGCAAGGCGCTGACCAGTTCGGCCACGTAATGGCCGATGCCGGTGCGCGGCGCCTGGAGAATGCGGGCGTTAAGAGCAATGCGCATGCTGACTCTCGATGGCAGGCTGCGCCGTGTTCAGGTTGCGCTCGATGCGCTCGACCAATTGCGCGCTCGCTTCGCGCCAGCTCAGCCAGCGCCAGTGTTCCAGGCTCAGCAGTGCCGGGAATGTCGGGTTGCGGTCCATGCCGATCACCAGATCCGTCAGGCTCTGTGGGTCAGCAAGGTCGAAATAAGCCATGTAGTCGCCGCCGATTTCACGAAACACCGGAATGTCGCTGCCCATCGCCGGCAATCCGCGTTGCATGGCTTCCACCAGCGGCAGGCCGAACCCTTCGACGTGCGACGGGAACACCAGCACCGTGGCGTGCTCGTAGGCGTGTTCGAGGCTTTTGTCCGAGAGTGAATTGAACATGAACAGGCGTCGATTCAATTCGCGGTGTTGGCGGATGCGCTCGATCAGCGCCTCGCACTTCCAGCCGATTTTGCCGACGATGCACAACCTTGCGCGGGAGCCGTCAGCCCAGGCGCGATCGAATGCATCCAGCAGGTAGGCATGGTTTTTCCGCGGTTCGATGGTGCTGACCATGAGGAACACCGGCTCCGGCGTTTCGAACAGTTGCAGCAAGCCGCGGTCGACAGCGGCATCGGCGTCGCTCAAGTCCAGCTCGGAGCCGAGATGGAAATAATCGAACCAGCGCTGCGCCACCTGCTGTGAGCCGATCCGGCGTTGCATCTCCTGGCGGACCTGATCGCGGATCGTGGTCGAGATCGCCACGTAGCCATCGGCGGTGCGCGCAATCCAGTCGAACCAGTCATTGAAGACCTTGACCAGCCCGGCGTCGCAAAACTGCGGATGGGTCAGCGGGATCAGGTCGTAAATCACCGAAATGATGCCAACCCCTTCGCGCTTGAGCTGCTCGGCGAGGGGGAAGAAGTTGGCGTGCCACGACGAGTCGAGCAGCACCAGTTGATCGCCGGGGCGATGCGCCAGCGGCACGCAACGTTCGGGGATGTGTTTGCCCTTGAGGGCGCGTCCCAGCAGGCGCATCGGTAAGCTGAAACAGGCAAACGCGGTGAGCCGGCAGCCGACGTACAAAACCCGCCGGGCAAAGTGCGACTGGCTGAACGGGCGACGGCGCTCGACGGCACGGTGGCGCAACCAGAAGGCGTTGGCCCATTGCTCCAGTTTTACCCGCAGGCCGATCAGGTCGAGCTTCAACGATTTCAGCGGCGCCAGGCTTTTAACTTCATACAAACCGCCATCGATCATCACCACCGGGATGCATTCAACGGTTTCGTCGGCTGCCGGCAGTTGCTGGATGACGTTGCGCACCACGCGCTGAATGCCCGAGTTGGCGGAGGGGTGTTCGAAAACGTACGTGCACTCCACCAACAATCGCGTCATCGCAAGGTCTCCGTGGCAGGCGTTTGCAGAAGTGTTTCGCTGGTGCGGGTGATTTCGGTTTGTGCCTCCAGCCACGAACAGCCGACGAAGTCTTCCTGGCGATTGTTGATCACATGGAACACCAGGCCGTAGTCGCGCCATTCGAAATTGCGGTCCAGGTGCGAGTCCAGGCGCGACAGGCTCAATGCCACTGAATAACTGCCCTTGCCCAGGCGCATGTCGAAGGCGAAGCGGAAGGTCACGCGCTCGCCGGCGCTCAGGTCGGTCACGGCTTTGTCGAGGCGATGGGTGTTGATGCCATAAATCGCCTGGCCGAGGCGATCCTTGATCATGAAACCGAGAATCAACCGTTCGATGTCCTGACGAATTTCCGTCTGTACTTCCAGCACCACCGGTTGACCGACTTCGGCCACTTCAAGGCTGCGGCCCTGCGCGTCGAGCAGGCGCACGTTGACTATCCCTGCTTCGCCGGTACCGGAAATGGTCCGTACCTGGCCGTTGGCGAGCATCTCCTGACGGACGATCTGGCCTTCGCGCTGGGCGAGCATGGCGTTGTAGTAATCCATCACTTCTTCAGGCTTGCCGCGCATGGCCAGGCGACCGTTTTCGAGGAGGATCGCGGTATCGCAGATCGACTGAATGGCGGAGCGGTCATGGGACACGATCAGCAACGTGGTGCCGGCCTTGCGGAAGCTGCGGATGCGTTCGAAGCTTTTGTGCTGAAAGTAGGCGTCGCCCACCGACAGGGCTTCGTCGACGATGAGAATATCCGGGCGTCGCGCAGTGGCGACGCTGAAGGCCAGGCGCATCTGCATGCCGCTGGAGTAGGTGCGTACGGGATGATCGATGGCGTCGCCGATTTCGGCAAAACCCTCGATCTGCGGCATCAACGCTTCGATTTCTTCAACCTGCATGCCGAGCAACTGGCCGGCCATGAAAGCGTTCTGCCGACCGGTAAAATCCGGATGGAAACCCATGCCCAGTTCCAGCAGCGCCGCCACGCGGCCTTCCAGTTCAATCTGTCCACAGGTCGGTTGCGTGGTGCCGGTGATCATCTTCAGCAGGGTGCTTTTGCCCGCGCCGTTGACGCCAACGATGCCGACCGACTCACCAGGTTTGATCTCGAAATCGATGTCCTGCAGGACCCAATGCAGGTGATGGCGCCTGCGGGAAAACGGCACCAGCCATTCGAGCAGACGGCTCCAGCGGTTCGGGTATTGTTTGTAGGCCTTGGCCAGGCCGCTGACGCGAATATGTCCCATCAGAGTTCGTCCACCATTTCACCGACACGCTGGCGAAACAGCCGCAGCGCCATGGCGCAGAGCAGCAGGCCGATGACCAGCAGCGGGGTCAGTGAGGACCAGACCGGCCATTGGTTGTAGAGGAAGACATTCTGGTAGCTGGTCATCAGGGCCGTCATCGGGTTGAGCCCGATCAAGTGCTGGATCCCCGGGGGCAGGATCGACAGCGGGTAAACGATCGGTGTCAGCCAGAACCAGAATTGCAGGCAGATGCCGAACATCTGCCCGACATCGCGAAAAAACACATTGAGAATACCCAGCAACATGCCCAGCCCGGCCGCAAAGATCACCTGCAGGATCAGCAACGGTATCAGCGCCAGCAAGGCCATGCCGGGCAAGCGCCCGCTGATTAGCAGGAACCCGAAGAACAGGCCCAGGATGATCGCGAAGTTGATGCCGGCATTGAGCAGTGCAATGACCGGCAGGCAGATGCGCGGGAAGCTGATTTTCTTCAGCAGGTTGGCGTTTTCCAGAAACATGCTCTGGCTGCGCGTGGTGATTTCAGCGAACAGGCCCCAGGTCAGCAGGCCGGCGCAGAGATAGACGCTGTAGGCCAGGCCATCGTCCACACCCGGCAGGCGGGCGCGCATGATCTGGGAAAAGATCACCGTGTACACGATGATCATCGACAGTGGATTGAGTACCGTCCACAGGGCCCCGAACAACGAGTTGCGATAGCGTGCTTGAAACTCTCGCTTGACGCTGCCGAGGATGAATCCACGGTAGCTGCGTAGCGAGCGGTACAGGGAAAGCAGCATTCAATCCGTCCTGCCGTATTGGTCTTCGAAGCGAACGATGTCGTCCTCTCCCAGGTATTCGCCGCTTTGCACTTCGATGATTACCAGATCGATCACGCCGGGGTTTTCCAGGCGATGGCGATGACCGGCGGCAATGAACGTCGATTCATTCTTCGCCACCAGGTGGGTGCCGGAACCGTTGTTGGTGACCTTGGCCATGCCTTCGACCACCACCCAGTGTTCGTTGCGGTGATGGTGCATCTGTAGGGAGAGCTTGCCACCAGGCTTGACCACGATGCGCTTGATCTTGAAGCGCGGGCCTTCCTCAAGCACGGTGTACGTCCCCCACGGACGGCTGACCGTGCGGTGCAGGCGATAGGCTTCGTGGGATGTGTCCTTGAGTTGCTTGGCCACGCGCCGTACATCCTGCGCACGGTCGGCATGGGCCACCAGCACCGCGTCGGCGGTATCGATGACGATCAGGTTGTCGACACCGACGGCGGCCACCAGCCGCCCTTCGCTCTGCACGAAGTTGTTGTGGCTGTCGATGAAGATCGCTTCGCCACTGGCGCGGTTGTTGTCGGCATCGGCCGGCACCAGGGCGGCGACGGCGCCCCATGAACCGATGTCGCTCCAGTCGAAACCGGCCGGCACCACGACGACTTTTTCCGAGCGCTCCATCAGCGCGTAGTCGATGGAAATGTCAGTGATTTCAGCGAACAGTGCCGGCGACAGTTCCTGTTGCAGGCAGCCAACGGTTTCGATCGGCGCGCTGGCGGCCATGCAGGCGCGGGTCTGCTCCAGCAACTCAGGCGCGTGCAATTGCAATTCGGCAATGACCGCCGCGGTGGTGAAGCAGAACATCCCCGAGTTCCACAGGAAGTTGCCGCTTTCCAGATAATGCGTAGCGGTTTGCAGGTCGGGTTTCTCGACGAAACGCTGCACTTTGGCGGCGCCCCTGGCGTCCAGCGGTGCACCGGTCTCGATGTAGCCGAAGCCGGTTTCCGGTGCTGTTGGTATGACGCCGAAGGTCACCAGGTAACCGTCCTTCGCCAGATTGACCGCGTGCTCGACGGCGGTTTTCAGCGCGTCCTGATTGACGATCAAATGGTCGGCCGGCATCACCACCATGATCGCGTCGTCGCCATGCAACGCTTGTAGTGCCAAGGCGGCTGCGGCAATCGCCGGGGCGGTGTTGCGCCCGGTCGGCTCCAGCAGAAAATGCCCGCGATGGCGCGACACGTGCGCGGCGCAATAGTGATCCTTGCTCTGGAAGTAGTACTCGCGGTTGGTCACCGTGACAATGTCGCCCCAGCCGTCCAGCAATGCGGCGGCACGCTGGTAGGTCTTGCCGAGCAGCGACTGGCCGTCGGGCAGGGTCATGAACGGCTTGGGATGGCCCTCACGGGACACCGGCCACAAACGGGTGCCGGCACCGCCGGACAGAATCACGGGGATCAGCATGGCCTACTCCTTGGCGACGCGTTTCATGTCCGCATCCATCATCATGCGGATCAAGGTATCCAGGTCGGTTTTCGGCTTCCAGCCCAGCACGCGCTGAGCCTTGGCCGGATTGCCGAGCAGCACTTCAACTTCGGCCGGGCGGAAGAATGCCGGGTCGATCTTCACGTAATCGCGGTAGTTGAGGCCGACGTGATCGAAGGCGATGCGGCACATTTCGCGCACCGTGGTGGTGACGCCGGTGGCGACCACGAAATCGTCAGGCTTGTCCTGTTGCAGCATCAGCCACATGGCTTCGACGTAATCGCCGGCAAAACCCCAGTCGCGTTTCGCGTCGATGTTGCCCAGCGCCAGCTCCTGCTGTTTGCCTTGCTTGATGCGAGCGGCGGCGTCGGTGACTTTGCGGGTGACGAACTCGATGCCGCGCAGTGGCGATTCATGGTTGAAGAGGATGCCGCTGCTGGCGTGCAGGTTGAAACTTTCACGGTAGTTGACGGTGATCCAGTGGCCGTACAGCTTGGCCACGCCGTAAGGGCTGCGCGGGTAGAACGGCGTGTTCTCGTCCTGCTGCTCGGCCTGGATCAGGCCGAACATTTCACTGGTCGAGGCCTGATAAAAGCGGGTGTGCGGGCTGAACTGGCGGATCGCTTCGAGCACGTGCGTGACGCCCAGGCCATCGACGATGCCGGTGGTCACCGGCTGATTCCACGAGGCGGCGACAAAGCTCTGCGCGGCGAGGTTATAAATTTCGTCCGGCGCCGATTGAATGACCGCACGCTGTACCGAGCAGGCATCGGCCATGTCACCGTCCAGATAGACAATGTCGGCTTCGACGCCCAGCTCGCGCAGGCGCCAGCGCGAATCGCTGCTGCGCCGAGCGACGAGGCCGTGAACCTTGTAGCCCTTGTCGAGCAACAGCTTGGCCAGATACGCGCCGTCCTGGCCGGTGATCCCTGTGATCAGTGCACTTTTTGTCATTCTTGGCTTACTCGCGTCTCCCAGTCGGACAGGATCGCCCGCAGGGATTGTTGTGTAGTGATTTCAGGCGTCCATCCTGTGGTCTGGGTCAGCCTGGCATGGCTGCCGCAAACGCGACGCTGATCGGCGCGCCGCATGCGCGCCGGGTCCTGAACCAGTTGCAGCTCGACCTCGGCCAGATCACCGAGCTGCTCGATCAGGCTGCGGATGCTCTGTTCACGGCCCGAGCAGATGTTGTAGACCTGCCCCGGTGTGCCTTTTTCCAGCAGCGCGAAGTAGGCCGAGATCACATCGCCGACATCGAGAAAATCCCGTGTCACGTCGATATCGCCGACTTCCAGCTGCGGTGCCTGCAGGCCTTGTTTGATGCGATTGATCTGGCGGGCGGCACTGGCAATCACAAAGCTTGGGTTTTGGCCGCTGCCGATGTGATTGAACGGCCGTGCAACCAGTACCGGCCAGGCTTCGCTCAGGCCCCATTGCAGGCTGAGGAATTCCGCCGAGAGTTTGCTCACGGCGTAGGGGTTGCGCGGGCAGGGCGGTTGTTGCTCGGTGATCGGCAGGTGGTTTTCGCCGACCTGGCCATAGACGTCACCGGAGCTCACATACAGGAATGTGCCGGCAAAGCCGCGCGCCTTGAGGGCTTGCAACAGGTTGAGGGTACCGAGCAGGTTGATTTCGAGGGTGCGCGCCGGATCGCGAAAGGCTTCTGGGACGAAGGTCTGGCCGGCCAGATGAATGACGGCATCCGGCAGTTGCGGCCACAGGTCGGCGAGACTGTGCGGATCGGTGAGGTCGTAGGGCGCCGCGGCAGGCAGCAGCTCCCACGACGAATCCGCCAACGCCAGACGCGACTGAATATGTTGTCCCACGAATCCACTGAGACCCGTGACGAACAGACGCTTTTTCAAACAGCGACCCCTTGGTCTTGAACTTGCGCCACTTTCCCACAGGCTTTGGGGGAAGGTCTTACAGACCGAAAGAAAAACCGGCTAAAAGACGGGCGAAGTCAGTTGTTGTAGTTGTTTGTTAACAATCTGTGCCAATTGCTCGGCAATTTCAACAGGCCAAACCGTGACTGGTCAGTTCTCGTCAGCGTAGCCAAATTTATTCTCGCCGGGCGGTTCACGGATCCTTGATGGATGTGTTTAGAATGCCCTTCGCCGCCATCCTTCAAAGTTCGCCGGAAGGGTTGCGAGCCGGAGTGAAACCGACCACTAAAACAAGAACGAAGACGTACTCCATGACGAAGGACGATTGCCGGTAATACCGACTCGATCCGACGCTTGGCCGTCATAGCATGAGACTGCCGGGATGGTGGTTTCATCGTGGGATGCCATGAATTTCATTCTTTACTCGGACGTCAACGACCGCTCCATCAGCCAGAGTCTCGGGCGTCCCGAATACAGTTACTACTTCGTACTCAAGGCCTATCGCCCAGTGCTGGAAAGCCTTGGGCGAGTTCACGTGGTGGCGTCGGCGGCTGAAGTCGATCCGCTGTATCGGCAGTTGCAGGAGGCCGGTCAGGACTGTCTCTTTCTGTCGTTCTCACCGCCGCACAAGACCCCGACCGACCTGCAATGCCCGACGGTGTGCGTGATTGCGTGGGAGTACGATTCGATCCCGTCCGAGTGCCACGACGATGATCCGCGCCAAGACTGGAGCCAGACCCTGGCGCGTCATGGTCGGGTCATCACGTTGTCCAGCCACACGGCCGCAGCGATTCGCCGCACGATGGGTGAAGACTTCCCTGTGCTGGTCCTGCCGACACCGTTGTGGGAGGGCTTTGCCGGTGTACGTCAGCAGTACCCGGCCGCCGCTTCGAGCGCGGGGGCGACGTTGCAGATCAAGGGCTGCATCATCGACAGCCGGGCATTGGGGTTGTCTGCTGATGGCCTGATCGCGCCGATTCACAGTGAACAGGAGCTGGAAGTGCGCGGGCTGGCTGAACCGGTTGCCGAACCCGCGACAGCGCCGGCGTTGACCCTGCGACGCCGGGCATTCATCACCAAACATTATCTGCGTGAAGGCTATCGCGCCCTCACGAGCCCGTCCGAGCATGGGCCGCTGTTTTTGCTAAAACACCATGCGCTGTTGTGGTACCGCGAAGCGGTCAGCGACCTGCTGCCCGCCGCGCTGCGCGAGAAATTCGCCGCACGGCGTGCCTCCTCTGCTGCCTCCTTGCCGCTGGCGACCAGCGTCACGGAGGCCCTTGAACAGGCCGAACACCCGCAAGCCGCGCTGCCCGATACCCAGGAACAGGTGCAGATCGACGTCAGTGGCGTGGTCTACGTCAGCGTGTTCAATCCCGAGGACGGGCGCAAGAACTGGCATCACCTGATCACCGCGTTCTGCTGGGCCATGCGCGATGTCGAAGACGCAACGCTGGTGCTGAAAATCACCCAGAACGACCTGTCGAGCTACTACGTTCACCTGATCACGCTGCTCTCGCAACTCTCACCGTTTGCCTGTCGTGTGGTGGTCATGCACGGCTATCTGGAAGACGAAGAATTCGCCCGGTTGTATGGCGCGGCGAGTTTCTACGTCAACGCCTCGCGCTGCGAAGGCTTGTGCCTGCCGTTGATGGAATTCATGTCGTGCGCACGGCCGGTGATTGCGCCGAATCACACGGCGATGGGCGATTACATCGACGAACACGTCGGCTTCATCGTCAAGTCGAGCCGCGAGCCGACGATCTGGCCGGAAGACGTGCGTATTCTCTATCGCACCCTGCGCCATCGCCCCGACTGGGGATCGTTGAAAGCCGCTTATCAGGACAGCTACGCGATGGCCAAGAACCATCCGCAGGCCTATCTGGCCATGGCCGCCGCCGCTGAGCAACGCATGCACGATTACTGCAGCTTTGCCCCGGTGCAGCAGCGCCTGGCGCAATTTCTCGGGTTGACGCCGATGCGTACCGCAGCGCCACAGGCAGCCGAAGCGGGGACCGCCGCATGCTGATCATCATTCATTCGGAAACCAACAAGAGCAATATCCAGCAAAACCTCGGGCGGCCCGAGTACAGCTATTACTTTGTGCTCAAGGAATTTCGCCCGGTACTGGAGCGCATCGGTCAGGTGATAGAAGTCAGTCACCCGGACGAGTTGGTTGATCGTCTGTATTTCGACTGTCAGAGCCGGGGCGAGGCGTGTGTCTACCTGTCGTTCTCGCCGCCTCATCGCACATCGACGCATTACGCCTGTCCGACCATCCCGGTGTTCGCCTGGGAGTTCAGCACCATCCCGACCGAAAGCTGGCAAGGTGAACCGCGCCACGATTGGCGCGTGGTGCTGGCGGCCAGCGGCAGGGCGATCACTCATTCGACGTTCACCGTCAACGCTGTGCGTGCGGTGATGGGCGAGGATTATCCGATCTGCGCCATCCCGGCCCCGGTGTGGGATCGCTTCGCCGCACGCGGTGAACACCTGAGCAAATCCCCGGTGGTCGAGGCCGTGCAGCTGAACCTGCGCGGCCTGTTGATCGACAGTCGCACGACCGACCTGCGCGCCTACGGCCCAGCCGAATTGCGCGAGGGCGTGCCACTCTCGTTCAGTGGTCCGCCGCAGGATTGCACGTTGCAACTCGACGGCGTGGTCTACACCTCGGTGTTCAATCCCTATGACGGGCGCAAGAACTGGCAGGACATGATCAGCGCGTTCTGCACCACGTTCCGCGATACGGCGGACGCGACGCTGGTGCTGAAGCTGACGCACCATGACATCGCCAATGCGCTGAAAGACATGCTCCATCACCTCTACAAAAACCAGGCGTATCAGTGCCGGATCGTGCTCATCCACGGCTATCTGGCCGACCTCGATTACGAACGCCTGGTGGAGGCCACGAGTTACGTGGTCAACAGTTCCTACGGTGAAGGGCAGTGCCTGCCGCTGATGGAATTCATGTCGTGCGGCAAACCGGCGATTGCCCCACTGAACACGGCGATGGCCGACTACATCGACAGCGACTGTGCATTCATTGTCGACTTCACCGAAGAACTCACGGCCTGGCCCCATGACCCACGAGCGGCCTACCGCACTCTGCGTTACATGACCGACTGGGATTCCTTGTGTGCGGCGTATCGCGCCAGTTATGCGGTGGCGAAAAACGATGTCGAGCGCTATGCCGCCATGTCCGCGCGTGCCGTGCATAACCTCGAACGGTTTTGCAGCCAGGCCAGCACCGAGCAGCGTCTGCGGGCGTTTTTCGAAGCGCACCTTGAGCCAGCCAAGACGCTACCTGTGCAAGCGTCGACCGCATGATTCGTCGTTTGCTCGCCCGGTGGTTTGCGCCCCCTCTGCCGACGCCTCTGCCGGCCCCGGAGCCGCCCGCGACGGGGTCGCCGCGCATGGTCGGCCTGCACGATGCGGTGCTCGACGGCTGGTTCTTGAATGCCACCGGTGAATTGCTCAAGGGCTTCGCCATTACGGCTGACGACACCCTGCTCGACGTCGGTTGCGGTGAGGGTGTGGCGACGTTGTTCGCCGTGCGTCAGGGCGCCTCGGTGATCTTCACCGACAGCGAATACGACAAGGTGCGCGAGCTCGCCCGGCAAGTCGAGGCGCAAAGCCAGCAGGCGAATCTCGGGCTGGTCAGCAACAGTCTGCCGTTGCCACTGGCCGCCGGTTGCGCCAGCAAAGTGGTGTGCATGGAAGTGCTCGAGCACATCGCCGAGCCTGAACCGTTCATGGCTGAACTGGTGCGCATGGGCCGCCCCGGTGCGCAGTACCTGCTCAGCGTGCCGGCGCCCATGGGCGAGCATTTGCAGAAAGGCATCGCCCCCGACAGTTATTACCAGGCCCCCAACCATGTGCAGATCTTCACCCCCGAGCGCTTCGCCGCGTTGGTCGAAGACGCCGGGCTGGTGATCGAGCACCGTCAGGCCAGCGGGTTTTTCTGGGTGATGGGCATGATTTTTTTCTGGGCCAGTGAGCGTGCGGCCGGGCGTGATCCGGGCGGCGCGGTGCGCGACCGCATTCAGGCGCCGTATCCACCCTTGATGGAGAGTTGGGCGCGCACCTGGCAAGACTTGCTCACGCAACCCGAGGGCCTGGCCATCAAGCAGACGCTCGACCGCTTCATGCCCAAGAGCCAAGTGATCATCGCCCGCAAACCGCTGGCCACCGGAGACACGCCATGAACGGCAGACGAATCATGGACATCGAAGTCCTGCGCGCCATCGCGGTACTCGGTGTGTTGTTTCATCACCTGCAGGGCAGCCTGTTCACCGATCCGGTGCCTCTGCTGGAAAAAATCCATGCCTGGGCGCAGCCGTGGTGGGGCGTCGATCTGTTTTTCGCGATCTCCGGTTTCGTCATCGCGCGCAGCCTGATTCCAGCGCTGCAAGGTTGCACCAGCCGCCAGGAATACTGGGCGCAGACGCGCAATTTCTGGCTGCGCCGGGTGTTTCGCTTATTGCCGTCGGCCTGGTTATGGCTGGCGCTGATTCTGCTGGCGTGCGTGTTTTTCAATCGCTCCGGAGCGTTCGGAACATTGGCCGCGAACTGGCAGGCGACGTTGGCCGGGGTCCTGCAATACGCCAACTTCCGCTTTGCCGACAGCTTCTTTCATTACGAGTACGGCAGCAGTTTTGTCTACTGGAGCCTGGCGCTGGAGGAGCAGTTCTATCTGTTGTTCCCGCTGCTGATCGTGCTGTGCCGCAAGCACTTGGTGTGGGTGTTGCTGGCGCTGGTCGCGGTGCAGATCTACACCTTGCGCACGCCGTTGCTGATGGTCGTGCGCACCGATGCGCTGGCACTCGGTGTGCTGTTGGCGATGTGGAGCGCGCAGCCGAGTTATCAGCGCTGGCAGCCGACCTTTCTGCGTCGGCCGTGGGCCGGCATCGCGGCGCTGATCGGAATCGGCGCGCTGTTGAGCTTCATGGCCACCGACCGCTTTACCTTCACCAATTACCGCATCGGCTCGATCGCCGTGCTGTGCGCCGTGCTGGTATGGATTGCTTCCTACAACCGTGATTACCTGATGCCGGCCGGCGTGGTCCAGCGTTTGTTGGCGTGGGTGGGCAGTCGTTCCTATGGCATTTATCTGATCCACATTCCCGCTTATCTCACCGTGCGTGAAGTGATTTTCCGCTTGCAGAGCGCCGGCCTGCCGAGCCCGGCCGGGCACCCGATCCTCACGCTGGTGATGGCCGGCGGCCTGATCGTGCTGCTCAGCGAGCTTAATTACCGCCTGATCGAAATGCCCCTGCGCAATCGCGGTGCTGCGTTGGTCAAGCGCCTCGGCACCACCCCAACCGCCGTCCCATCCCCTGGAGCCACCTCATGCTGAGACTGTTGAAGAAACTCACGGCGGCGACGCCCGTGCCGGCGCCGGCAGAACCCGTTGCCCCGGTCGCCGGCAAGGTCGATCCGTACATGCTCGGCCTCTACGATGCCAAGCTCAGCGGCTGGTTCAACCAGGAGACCAACGAGTTGTTCAAAGGCTTTGTGGTGTCGGCCGATGACACCTTGCTCGACGTCGGCTGCGGCGATGGCGGTAACGTGCATTTCTGCGGCATGCGCGGGGCGAAGATCATCATTGCCGATATCGACGGGGCCAAGGTCGAGGCGACCCGCCTGCGCCTGGGCGATACCCCGGCGCGTGACATCGAATGCCACGTCACCGACTGCAATCCGTTGCCGATTGCCGACGCTACGGCCACGCGCGTGGTGTCCACGGAAGTGCTCGAACACGTCGACGATCCCGCGCAGTTTCTCGCGGAGCTGGTGCGTGTCGGCAAACCGGGCGCGTTGTACCTGTTGAGCGTGCCGCACCCAAGCTCCGAAGACCTGCAGAAAGACATCGCCGCGCCCGAGTATTTCCAGAAGCCCAACCACATTCGCGTCATCAGCGAAGAGCAGTTCAAGGCGATGGTCAGCGAGGCCGGGCTGGAGATCATCAGCCACAGCCAGTACGGTTTTTACTGGTCGTTGTGGATGCTGTTGTTCTGGGAAGCCAAGGTCGATTTCAGCAACCCGGATCATCCGCTGCTCAATCACTGGGCCGAGACCTGGCAAGCGGTGCTCGATTCGCCGCGTGGCGCGCAGATCAAGCAGGCGCTGGACGCGGTGGTGGCGAAAAGTCAGGTGATCATCGCGCGCAAGCCCTGAGTTCCGAGTGCCTGTAGGAGTTGTAGAGTGAAACGAGGCTGCGATCTTTTGATTTTGAAGATCAAAAGATCGCAGCCTCGTTTCACTCGACAGCTCCTACAAGTCGCAGAGGATTTTTGTGTAACCTGCGGTCTTTTGTCGGCAGGGATTGGCGATTTGATGCGGTTCGGTTTTTCGATGCTGATCACGGTGTTGTTGCTTGCAGGCTGCGAGCAGCACGATGCACCGGTGCTGGATCAGCAACTGTATGTCTGGCAACGCCAGTGGACGCCCGCCCATGAAACGGCGCTGCGTGACAGTCACAGTGACTTCTCGACGCTGCGCGTGCTGGCGCTGCAAGCCTTTCCCAATGCGGGCTGGCGCCGCGCGCGGGTTGATTCGTCGTTGTTGAAAGCCGATGGGCGCCCCGTGATCGCGGTGGTCCGCCTCGACGGGCAGCTCAAGGCGCTGGATCAGGATCAAGTCACTGCGCAGATTCTTCAGGTGCTCGCCGATTGGCAGGCGCAAGGCCTGACGCCGAGCGGCGTCGAGATCGACCACGACGCCGGTAATGCGCGATTGCCGGCCTACAGCGAGTTTCTTCAGCATCTGCGGGCGGCATTGCCGAGTTCGCTGCCACTGAGCATCACCGCGTTGCCGGCGTGGCTGTCCAGCGCGCAACTGCCAACCCTTCTGCACACCGTCGACAGCAGCGTGCTGCAAGTGCACGCCGTCAGCGATCCACGCCACGGTCTGTTTGATCCTGAGCAGGCGCTGAAGTGGAGCAAGGCCTGGGCGCGCGTCAGCGACAAGCCGTTTTATCTGGCGCTGCCGGCCTATGGCGTGGCGCTGTTGCCGGATGACGGCGGCGCGCCGCTGGTGGAAAGCGAAGTGCAGCTTGAGCGAGCCGGTGAACGTCGCGAACTGCTCGCCGATCCGTTGGCATTGAGCCAACTCGGCAAGGTTTTGCGTGAAGACCCGCCGGCGCATCTGGCCGGGCTGATCTGGTTTCGCTTGCCGCTGGCCAACGATCGCCGCGCCTGGAGCCTGACCACCCTGCGCGCGGTCGCGCGTGGTGATCAACTGGTCAGTCAGCTCGGCCTGACGTTCAGCGAGCACCACGGCCTCTACGACATCAGCCTCGACAACCGCGGCAATCTCGACAGCGCCTGGCCGGCGCGGATAACGCTCAAGGCGCGAGGCTGTGAAGGCGCCGATGCGCTCGCCGGATATGCATTGCAACAGAGCGCCGATCTGCTTACCTTCACCCGCCTGCGCGACGGCCGATTGCCGGCGGGCGGGCAGCGCGCCATCGGTTGGGCGCGTTGCGCGACTATTGATCAAGGAGGTTCGCATGTTGACCCGTAACTGGCCCCGCCATCTGCTCTGCCTGAGCCTCAGCCTGCCGCTGGGTTCCGCGCTGGCCTGTGGCCCGGATTTTCCCAATCGTCTGCTCGACGATCGCGGACAGACCCTGGCCAATCTGCCGGCGGGCAACTTCAAGTTCGAGATCAGCCGCCTCGGCCAAACGATCACCGGGCTTAAGAATGTCACCGCAGCGACCCACGATCCCGACGATATGTACGGTGACGACAGTGCGCCAACCCAGGCCCGCGACAACGCCGAACAGCTCGGATTGAGCAACGAGCAGGCCGCGCTGGTCGCGCAACTGCGTGGCCTGACCGATGCGCGTCAGGTTGCAGAGCAGGGCGCCAGTCTGCCGCCTGAAATTCGTCTGTACGTGGCGGGCGCGGTGGCGTTTGCCACGGGCGAACATGCGCTGGCGGTCGAGTATTTCAACAAGCTGTTGGCGCTGCCGGCTGATCAGCGGCCGTTGCGCAGCACCTGGGCGGCCTATTCCCTGGGGCGTACCTGGTTTGCCATGAGCAGTGAAGCCGACGACGCCGTCGCAGCCTTGGAGCAATCGCGCGCAGCGTTTCGCCAGGCGCGGCAAATGAGCATCGATGGTTTCAGTGATCCGCTGGAGCTGGGCGTGGCCAGCCTTGGCGAAGAGGCGCGGGTATTGCGCACTGCCGGCGACTGGAGCGGCGCCATTGAACTGTATGAGGCGCAAAACCTGCACGGTTCGGCCGTGGGGTACACGTCGTTGAAGCAACTGACGAATGAGCTGGCCGAGTTGCCCGAGGCTGAGCTGGCGAAGCTGCTGGAGCGTAAGCCGGTGCAACAACTGGTCACCGCATCGTTGGTCAGCCGAATGGGCTGGTCGTTTGGCGAGCAGCCGCCGAACGAGAAAAAACTCATTACGCTGCTGCAGCAGAGCACGCGCGGCACGCTGGAAAACGCCGATCGGCTGGCGGCGATGAATTATCAACAGGGTGATTACGCCAGCGCCAGGGCCTTCCTCGAGAATGCCGGCGATGGCGGGCTGGCCTGGTGGTTGCGGGCCAAACTGGCGGTGCGCGATGGCGATAAAAATGCCGCTGCCGCCGCTTACGCCAAAGCTGCGCAGGCGTTTCCGCAAAGTGAATCGTGGGGTTACCAGCTCACGGCAGACTGGGCGTTTGAAACCGTGCAACCGAAATGCCGGGTCGAGGGCGAAAGCGCGATTCTGGCGTTGCAACGCGGCGAATACCTGCAAGCCTTTGTGCAGTTGTATCGCAGCAACAACAACTATTGGTTCGATGCCGCCGCCGTCGCCGAGCGGGTGCTAACGGTCGAAGAGCTCAAGCAGTACGTCGATGAGAACGTCCCGGCCCCGGCAGCGCCGATTGACGATGGGCGAGCCGACGCCGAGCAACTGCACATAGCCGAAAACTTGCGCTATCTGCTGGCCCGGCGCTTGTTGCGTGAAGGCCATTACGCCGAAGCCGTCGACTATTTCGCCAACAGCACGATGCAGGAAGAAGCCAGGTATTACGGTGAGCAGCGTCTGGCGGCAGAAAGCAGCTGGTGGCCGACGAAACGTGCCACCGCACTGTTCAATGCCGCTGTGGTTGCGCGTGAGTCAGGCTTCGAAATTCTCGGTTATGAGATGGCGCCGGACTACGTGTCGTTTGGCGGCTTCTACCAGCTCGGCAACAAGGAGCTGGTCGCCGGGCCGCTGGTCAGCGAAGACGAAGTGCAACGGCAGAAAGCCAGTGAAGCCCTGACGCAGCATCGTTTCCACTACCGTTTCGTTGCGACCAAGTTGGCCAATCGTGCTGCCGATAACCTGCCGCACACCAGCCAGGCGTTTGCTGCGGTGCTGTGCAAAGCCGTCAGCTTCAACAGCAGCGTGGAAGAGCAGAAAGCCCTGTATCAGCGTTACGTCAAGGAAGGCCCGTACGTGCAGTGGGCGGAGGATTTCGGCCGACAGTGCCCGAGCCCGGACTTCGCTAACGCCGACAAACGCTACGTCACCCAAGTGACCGATGCCGTGCGCGCGACGCTGCGACCGTACAAATGGCCGGTGCAGATCGGCGCCGCTGTGTTGCTCATCGGTGTCGCGCTGGCGCTGTTCATGCGTCGCCGGCGCAAGGCCGGCAAGGGCTAAGCCTGCTGGACGAAAGTCAGCCGCAGCGCAAAGCCGATCAACAGGCTGCCAAACAGCCATTGTTGAACGCGTTGCGCCGTTGGACTGTGTTGCAGCCAACGGCCCAGTGCAGCGCCGGTCAGGGCGTAGGCGCTGTCGAACAGCAGGCCAACGCCAACCAGCAGCAGGCCGAGCACGGCGAACTGGTTGAGGACCTGCGCGCCGTCATTGACGATGAACTGCGGCAGCAGCACCGAGCAGAACAGCAGCGCCTTGGGGTTGAGCAGGTTGGTCAGCAACCCCCGGCGAATCGCCTCGCGCCATTGTCCGGGTGTCGCGGTGAGGGCGCCGGTGGCCAGGTCTGGCACCAACGAGCTGCGCAGGCATTGAACGCCGATCCACAGCAGATACGCCGCGCCCGCCAGCCGCACCACATCAAACGTCCACGGTGCCGCCTTGAACAGCGCCGCCAGCCCCAGCGCGGCCAATGCGACATGGCAGCCCCGAGCGATTGCCAAACCGATCGCCGTGGCCAGCGCCGCGCCGCGACCCTGCCGTGCGCCGGTTTGCAGAAGCAGGATCATGTCCGGGCCGGGCAACAGATAGACCACCGCCAAGGCGAGGAAAAACAGCCAGAGATTTGCCACGTCAGCGTCCTTTCGTTGTCGATTCGGTGACGTCAGTCTAGGGCTGGAGGGCGGGGCAGGTGCTTGCGTAGTCAGCTTCAAAATCACCTTGTTTTGGCATAACCTGCTGGTTTTCAGCGCTGAAACTCTGTGGATCTGCCAAACATGAAACTCGACGCTTTCGACCGCAAGATTCTCGCGGCCCTGCAACGTGACGGACGCCTCAGCAACGTTGAGCTGGCCGATGAAATCGGTCTGTCGGCATCGCCGTGTCTGCGCCGGGTGCGGATGCTGGAGGAGGCCGGGGTGATCCGCGGCTATCAGGCCAATCTTGATCGCGACGAAGTGGGGTTGGGGCTGACGGTGTTTGTCGGGGTCAAGGTCGAGCGCCACAACGACGAACAGGCCGAGGCGTTTTACGCGGCGGTGACGGCGTTGCCGGAAGTGATCTCGGCATTTCTGGTCTCGGGGGAATCGGATTTTCTGTTGCAGGTGGTGGTGCCGGATTTGCGCGCGTACGACCGCTTTCTCAGTGGTTGCCTGCTGAAACTGCCGGGGGTGAGTGACATTCGCAGCAACTTCGCGATTCACACGGTGAAAACGCCGGGGGCGTTGCCGCTTGGGCATCTGCCTGCCTGACAAGCAAAGATCGCAGCCTTCGGCAGCTCCTACATGAAATGCGTACCCCTGTAGGAGCTGCCGAAGGCTGCGATCTTTTGATCTTCTACATCTGCGTCGCCATCCCCTCGACATTCATCGCCGCCTGGCGCAACGCCTCCGACCGCGTCGGGTGCGGATGGCACGTCAATGCAATGTCCTCAGCCGAGGCACTGAACTCCATCGCCACACAAAACTCGCCAATCATCTCACTCACGCTCGGCCCCACAAGATGCACCCCGAGCACTTCATCCGTGCGCTCATCGGCGAGGACTTTGGCGAACCCCTCGGTCTCGTGGTTGATCTTCGCCCGGCTGTTGGCGGTGAACGGAAACTTACCGACCTTGTAGGCGCGGCCTTCGGCCTTGAGCTGCTCTTCGGTCTTGCCGACGCTGGCCAGCTCCGGTCTGGTGTAGATGACGTTAGGGATCAAGGCGTAATTGACCTCGCCGGCCTTGCCGTGGATCTGCTCGACGCAGGCCATCGCTTCATCTTCAGCCTTGTGCGCGAGCATCGGCCCGGACGTCACGTCGCCGATCACCCAAACGCCAGCAGCTTCGGTGCGATGCTGTTTATTGGCGAGCATGCCGCGCTTGTCGGTGCTCAGGCCGACGTTTTCCAGACCGAGGCCTTGGGTGTACGGACGGCGCCCAATCGCCACCAGCACGTAATCGGCTTCGAGCAGTTCAGCCGTGCCACCCGCCGCAGGCTCGACGCTCAGTTGCACACCGCTGGCAGAAGACGTGGCGCTGGTGACTTTCGAACTCAACTTGAAGGCGATGCCCTGTTTGCTCAGCGAGCGTTGCAGGGTTTTGCCGGCCTCGCCATCAACACCGGGACAGATGCGGTCGAGGTATTCGACCACGGTCACCTGCGCGCCGAGTCGCCGCCACACCGAACCCAATTCCAGACCGATCACGCCGGCACCGATGACCACCAGATGCTTGGGCACTTCGCTCAGCGACAGCGCGCCGGTTGAATCCAGAATGCGTTGGTTGTCGATCTCGACGCCGGGCAGGGGAGTGGGCTCGGAGCCGGTGGCGATGATGATGTCCTTGGCGCTCAGCTCGACCTTGTTGCCCTGATCGTCAGTCACGGTGACCTTGCCCGGCCCATCGATGTGGCCCCAGCCCTTGATCCAGTCGACCTTGTTCTTGCGAAAGAGAAACTCGATGCCTTTGGTCAGGCCGGTCACGCTCTCGTCTTTCTGTTTCATCATTTGCGCGAGGTTCAGCGTCGGTTTGACTTCGATGCCGAGGTTGGCGAATTCCGCACCCATGGCCGCGTCGTACAACTCCGAGGCATGCAACAGGGCTTTGGACGGCATGCAACCAACGTTCAGGCACGTACCGCCGAGGGTCGCCCGACCTTCGACGCAAGCAGCCTTGAGGCCCAACTG
Source organism: Pseudomonas sp. PB103 (assembly GCF_009764635.1). Taxonomy (NCBI): domain Bacteria; kingdom Pseudomonadati; phylum Pseudomonadota; class Gammaproteobacteria; order Pseudomonadales; family Pseudomonadaceae; genus Pseudomonas; species Pseudomonas sp. PB103. The sequence goes on from NZ_RWIL01000049.1 coordinate 144,556, forward strand.
CCCGGCGCGGATCGCCGCGTTATAACCGCCGGGGCCGCCGCCCAGAATCACTACGTCATAGTTGCTCATGCGCTTGCTCCTGATGAATGGATGCGGATCGCTAAAAGTAGCTGTCGGTAAAAATTACGAACGTAATATGTGCGTTTGCCGACATTTCGGTCAAGGCTTCAGGCAAGCGACAGGTTGGGCGTCTTTGAATAAAGGTAATTGTGTACGAATATTTCACGCTTTTCGTTATATCGTAACGATATGAACCGCGAGCCAATGATTTTGGGGTGATATGCAAGTTGATCTGGAGGTGGATGGCACGCAAGTGACCGGACTGCCGCGTTTTCAGCAGGCGGCCACGCAGGGCAGACGACTGCGGCGTTGGGCGTTGGGCCTTGGCGGATTGGCCGGGGCGGGCTGGGTGTCGGCGTTTTTCGTAGGGTTGTTTGCACCGCAATCATTGTGGCTGCCGCTGCTGGTCAATCAGAGCGCGGCATTACTGGTGCTGGTCGCCGGGCTGCAATCGGCGTGGTGGGTGACGCAATGGCGCGCGCGGGTGATCAATCCTGTTGTGCTGACGCCGACTGCCGACGATGAAGCGATTGCGCCAGAAGGTTGGTACGAGCGCCTGCTGGATCGCCTCAGTCAGCGCGGTTTGCATGTGCTTGGCCAGATCGGTGCAGCGACGCTGTGGTTGGGCGGTTGGGCGTTGCTGGTGGCGATGAGCATCGAACAGGTGTGGAACCTGACGTTGCCCGCCGCTGCCGTTGAAGTGTCCGCCTCCGTCGGTGCGGCGTTGGCGTTGCTGCTGGCGTTCGGCTTGCTGGTGCTGGAGCGACAACTCGCTCAGGAAAATCCAGCGCAATGGCCAGAAGCAGGAGCACTGGCGCAATTGGCGCGCGTGGCGATCATCAGCCTGGTGCTCGGCGCGCTGTGCTTATTGTTCGCTGGCGAGAACGCGGTTTGGCCAGTTCGAGTGGCGGTACTCATCGGCATCTTGCCGGGATTGGTCGCGATCGAGCTGCTATTGCGCGCCGTACTCTCGGTCTTCAGCCCACGCCGCGAACAGCTGGAACCGACGCTATTGGCGCGCAGTTTCGTCGCCGACATGCTGCGTTGGCCGCCGCAACCGTTGCTCGCGTTGCAGCATGAATTGCACAACCGCTTTGGCATCGATTTGCGTCAAATCTGGGCATTCAGTTACATGCGCCGAGCGTTTTTGCCGGTCCTGGCACTGGTCGCTGCGGTGGGCTGGTTGCTCACCGGCATCCATGAAATCCCCCTGCAAGGTCGGGGCATTTATGAACGCTTCGGCAAACCGGTGCAGGTGTTCGGCCCCGGTTTGCACACCGGTTTGCCGTGGCCGCTGGGTCGCGTGTTGATCGTCGAAAACGGCGTGGTGCATGAGTTGGCAACCAGCGTCGGCGAAAACCCGGCGCCACTGCAAGCCGATCCCGCTGAAGGCCCGGCACCGATGACGGCCAACCGTTTGTGGGACGCCAGTCACGTCAACGACAAGTCGCAAGTCATCGCCAGCAGCCGTGGCGACCAGCAGAGCTTTCAAATCGTCAACATGGACGTACGTTTCGTCTATCGCATCGGCCTTACTGATCAGGCGGCGCTGGCCGCGACTTACAACAGCGCTGATGTACCCACACTGATCCGTAGCACCGCCAGCCGGATTCTGGTGCACGACTTTGCCTCGCGCACGCTCGACGGTTTGCTCGGCGAAGATCGGGTAGGGCTGGGCGAAGAGATTGGTCGCGCGGTGCAAAGCGACCTGCAACAACTCAACAGTGGTGTCGAGATTCTCGCCACGGTGGTCGAAGCCATTCACCCGCCGGCCGGTGCCGCCAATGCTTATCACGCGGTGCAAGCGGCGCAGATCGGTGCGCAGGCGTTGATCTCCCGCGAGCGTGGCGCAGCGGCCGAAGCGAGTAATCAGGCGCAATTGCAGGCCAGCCTCGCTCGCGATCAGGCCAGCGCCAACGCCCGCGAAACCAGTGCCACGGCGCAGGCGGCGGATCTGAAATTCAGCGCCGAACAAAAAGCCTACGCCAGTGCCGGCCAGGCCTTTGTGCTGGAGCAATATCTCGCGCAGCTCAGCCAAGGTCTGAGCAAAGCCCAATTGCTGGTACTCGATCATCGCCTCGGCGGCAGCAGCAATGCGCCGACCATCGACCTGCGGACCTTCACGCTGCCGGCTGACCCGACGCCCGCGCGTACCAACGCTCAACCAGGAGTCGCCCATTGAGCCAGTCGCACACTCACGAACCGCATGATCACAGCGGCCACGATCACGGCCACGGCGGACATCACCATCATCATGGGCATCACCACCACGGTGCGCCGGAAGAGGCGGGGCCTTTCCCGTGGCGGCGCATGGGCTGGGCGGCGTTGCTGGTAGCGTTCGCCATTGCCGCGGCGAGCCTGGTGCAAGTACGCTCCGGTGAAGCCACGGTCATCACGCGATTCGGTAATCCGTCGCGGGTATTGCTTGATACGGGGTTGAGTTGGCGCTGGCCGGCGCCATTCGAAGCGGCGATTCCGGTGGATTTGCGTCTGCGTACTACCTCCAGCGGCTTGCAGGATGTCGGTACCCGCGACGGTTTGCGCATCATTGTGCAAGCCTACGTAGCGTGGCAGGTGCAGGGCGACCCGGACAATGTGCAGCGCTTCATGCGCGCAGTACAGAACCAGCCGGAAGAAGCGGCGCGGCAGATTCGTACCTTCGTTGGCTCGGCGCTGGAAACCACCGCGAGCAGTTTCGACCTGGCGAATCTGGTGAACACCGATGCCAGCCAAGTGCACATCGCTGAATTCGAAGCGCAGTTGCGTCAGCAGATCGATCAGCAATTACTCGCGACTTATGGCGTGCGTGTCGTGCAAGTCGGCATCGAGCGTTTGACCTTGCCGTCGGTGACGCTGACTGCCACGGTCGATCGCATGCGCGCCGAGCGTGAAACCATTGCCACCGAACGTACGGCGATCGGCAAACGCGAAGCGGCGCAAATCCGTTCCGCTGCCGAACGCGATGCGCGAATTGTCCAGGCTGACGCTACGGTGAAAGCCGCAGAAATCGAAGCACAATCTCGCGTCGAAGCCGCGCAGATTTACGGCCGTGCCTACGCCAGTTCGCCGCAGCTGTACAACTTGCTGCGTTCTCTGGATACCCTCGGCAGCATTGTCACGCCGGATACCAAACTGATTCTGCGCACCGACGCCGCGCCATTCCGCGTGCTGGTCGATGGCCCGCCGACACTCGATAGCAAATCCGGATCGCAGCCATGATTGAAGAAGTTCCACGTGGAACACATTCGCTGAACAGTCCGTGGATTCAGGCCGGGCGTTTGGCATTTTTCGCCCTGTACGCGGTAACCGTGTTGGCCGCATTGGCGTGGGTATTTTCCAATGTGCGGCAGATCGATCCGCAGAACCGCGCGGTGGTTTTGCACTTTGGTGCACTGGATCGCGTACAAAACGCCGGTCTGTTATTGGCTTGGCCACAGCCCTTCGAACAGGTGATTTTGTTGCCCGCAGCGGATCGAGTCATCGAACGCCGAGTGGAAAACCTGTTGCGCAGCGATGAGGCGTTGAAGGCTGATCGCGTCGCGTCCTTTGCCACTCCGCTGAGCGATGCGCTGGCTGGGTCTGGTTATTTATTGACCGGTGACGCTGGCGTGGTGCAACTGGATGTGCGGGTGTTTTACAAAGTCACTGACCCTTACGACTTCGTCTTGCAGGCCGATCATGTGCTGCCGGCACTGGATCGATTGGTCACCCGCAGCGCCGTGGCGCTGACTGCCGCGAGGGATCTCGACACCATTCTGGTCGCTCGCCCGGAATTGATCGGCGCCGACAATCAAGCGGCCGAACGCCGTGAACGGCTGCGCGGCGATCTGGTGCAAGGCATCAATAAACGCCTCGCCGAGTTGAAGGCGAGCGGGCAGGGCATCGGCATCGAAGTGGCGCGGGTCGATGTGCAATCGAGTCTGCCCGATCCGGCAGTCAGCGCGTTCAACGCCGTGCTGACCGCCAGTCAGCAAGCCGATAAGGCCGTAGCCAATGCGCGCACCGACGCCGAGAAACTCACCCAGACCGCCAACGAGCAAGCCGACCGCACACTGCAGGTGGCTCACGCGCAAGCCGGAGAGCGCTTGGCCAAAGCCTCGGCCGACACCGCCACGGTGTCGAGTCTGGCCAGCAGCACCGACCCGCAAATGCTCTTGCGCCTGTACCGCGAACGCATGCCGAAGATTCTCGGCCAGGCCGGATCGGTGACCACGGTCGATCCGAAAGACGATTCCCGCCTGATCATTCAGGGAGCCAGTAAATGACTGCGACGACCACCGCACCGAGCCTGTTGTCCTCGGCCGAACAACGCCGCGCCGCCCGGCAACTGACCCTCGCCATGCTCGCGTTGGGACTGCTTGGACTGGGTTTGATCTGGCGTTGGCTGGTGCCGGAGCAAACCGGTGTCAGCCAATTGCTGCTGGGTTTTGCTTCTTTATTAGTCGCCGTGCCGGTAATGCGCTCGGCGTGGTACAGCCTGCGATATCCGAGTCTGCACGGCATCACCGATCAACTGATTGCCTTGGCCATGCTCGGCGCGTGGGCGACGGGCGATCTGCTCACGGCGGCGTTGCTGCCGATCATCATGATCTTCGGCCACGTGCTGGAGGAGCGCAGCGTCATCGGTTCGCAGGAAGCGATTCATGCGCTCGGCCAACTGACCCGCAGCCACGCACGCAAGGTTCAGGCTGATGGTTCGATCATCGAAGTGGACAACGGCACACTGAAGTCCGGCGATTGCGTCGAGGTGCGCGCGGGTGACCGAGTACCGGCGGACGGCCGGGTGTTGTCGGGTCAGGCCAGCCTCGACACCGCTTCGATTACCGGTGAGTCAGTGCCAGTGGAGGCGGGCGTCGGCATGACGGTGTTCGGCGGTGCGATCAACCTTGATGGACTGCTGCGTATTGAAGTTACCCGCACCGGCGATGAGTCGACCCTGGGCAAAGTCATCGCACTGATGCAAAACGCCGAGCGCTCGAAACCACCGATCACTCGTTTGCTCGAGCGTTACGCCGGCAGCTACATGGTGTTGGTGTTGCTGCTGGCGGCGGTGACCTGGTTTGTCACCAACGATGCGCAAGCCATGCTCGCGGTGTTGGTGGCGGCATGTCCGTGTGCGTTGGTGTTGTCTGCACCGGCGACGGCGATTGCCGGTGTGGCCGTGGCGGCGCGGCACGGGATTCTGATCCGCAGTTCGGCGTTCCTTGAAGAGCTGGCTGACCTCACGTCGCTGGTCGTCGACAAGACCGGCACGCTGACTTACGGCACGTTGCGTTTGCAATCGATCGACAGTTCTCAAGCAGACACATCCACCGTAACCGCACTGGCTGCCAGTCTCGGAGCGGCGAGCAGTCATCCGGTGAGTCGAGCGTTGGCGGGGTTGGTCAGCCAGGAACAGTCGGTGGCTCTGTGTGATATTCACGAACGCCAAGGTCTTGGTGTGGTTGCCATGACTGCGCAGGGTGAAGCGGCACTGGGCCGACCGGAACTGTTCGCGCAACTAGGCATCAGCACTACGACCGTGCCCGAACACGACGGCCCGATTGCCGGGTTGTCCTTGAACGGTGAATTCCTCGCGTGGTTGTTGCTGGCTGACAGCGTCAAACCGGAGGCGCGTTTTGCCCTCAGCGAATTGCGCGAATTGGGCTTGGGTCGGCAACTGTTGCTGACCGGTGATCGGCAGAGTGTCGCCTTGTCTTTGGCCAAGGATGTCGGGTTGCAAGAGGTCGAAGCTCAAGCGTTGCCAGAGGACAAACTCAATCGCGTGCTCAAGGAAATCGACAACGGTTTCCGGCCGATGGTGGTCGGTGACGGCATCAACGATTCGCTGGCACTCAAGGCCGGTGTGGTTGGTGTGGCGATGGGCGCCGGCGGTGCTGATATCGCGTTGGCCTCTGCGGATATCGTCTTGATCGGCAGTGACCTGCGCCGGCTCGGAACCTGCGTTCGGCTCAGTCGACAGTGCCGGAGGACGTTGCAGGTCAACGTCATCATCGGTCTGGGCTGGACGCTGGCCATCGTCGTGTTTGCGGCATTTGGCTGGCTCGGTGCTGCCGGAGCGATGATTGCCGCGTTGCTGCACAATCTCAGCACGCTCCTGGTGCTGGGCAATGCCGGGCGATTGCTGCGCTTTCAGGAACCGCTGCTCAAGCTCAAGGAAGACCTCTGAAAATATTTTTCGACCCGGTGTAACGCCGTCGGGGCTGCTCTCTCTAGTGCTATGTCGGGACTGAACAACCTTCCAGCCGACACCCCTGACGATGACCGAGGATAAGAAAAATGACTATCAAGACTGCTGCTGCCGGTGCCGCCCTTGCTTTGGCCGCCGCCACGATGTTCGCCGGTGTTGCCACCAACGCGATGGCTGCCGATGCCAACGTTCACTGTTATGGCGTGAATGCCTGCAAAGGCCAGAACGACTGCAAGACCAAAGATCACGCCTGCAAAGGTCTGGGCACCTGCAAAGGCATGGGCTTCAAGGCCATGACTCAAGCGGCTTGCGAAAAAGCCGGTGGCAAGGTCGGCGAATAACTGACCGGCAAGTCCCGCCGTAGTGGTTAACGCCACTGCGGCCGCTTTTATCAGGAGCCCGCCCATGTCCCTCTCTGTTCCTTTCCTGGGCTATGGCCTGGGTTTGCGTAGCGCTTACTACCAGCAGATCCTCGAACAGTCGCCAGCCGTGGACTGGTTCGAAGTGGTCTCGGAAAACTTTATGGTGCAGGGCGGCAAGGCCCTGTATTACCTCGACGCCATTGCCGAGCGCTATCCGCTGGTGATGCATGGTGTGTCCCTGTCCATCGGCGGGCCGCATGCCCTCGATCCGGACTATCTGAAACAACTCAAGCAACTTGCCGACCGGATCGAGCCTGCATGGATCTCCGATCACCTGTGCTGGAGCCGTGGCAACGCCCATCAGTTGCACGACTTGTTGCCGCTGCCCTATACCGCAGAAAGCCTTGAATACATCGCCGGCCGTGTGGCGCAGGTTCAGGATGTGTTGCAGCGGCCACTGGTGTTGGAAAACGTCTCCAGCTACGTGCGCGCCGCGTCGGATGAGTTTGCCGAATGGGAGTTTCTCGCGGCCCTCAGCCGGGAGAGCGGCTGCGAGTTATTGCTCGACGTTAATAATGTCTACGTCAGCTCACGTAATCACGGCTTTGATCCTTGGGCGTTCATTCAAGGTTTGCCGGCAGAAAAAGTTCGTCAACTGCATCTGGCCGGACACAACGATTACGGTGATTACGTCATCGACACCCATGACCAACCGGTGAGCGATCCGGTTTGGGCGCTGTATCAACGCACGCTGGAACACATCGGGCCGGTGGCGACGTTACTGGAACGCGACGATCATTTTCCGCCGTTTGAAGAGCTGCTCGCCGAGTTGCACAAGGCCCGCGAGTTGGGTGATACGGTTCTGGCCGGGAGACGGCAATGCGCTTGAAGGAATGGCAATTGGCGTTCGAAACGTATTTGCTGGGTGCCGCGCCGGCGGATCACGCCTTGGCCGACAGCCTGATCGGTGGACCGACGCTCGACGTCGGTACTGGTCTGGCGATTTATCACAACGCTTACGCAGCGCGTTTGCTGGAAGTCCTGACCCACGATTTTCCGGCCATTTATTATTGGATGGGCGATGAAGAGTTCGACCTGCTCGCCACCGCGTACATCCGCCAATATCCGTCGGCGCATTACAGTCTGCGTTGGCTGGGTAAAGGTTTTGAAGCGTTTATCCGCGAGCATCTGGTGCCCGAGCAAAGTGCGCCGCTGGCGGAACTGGCCGCACTGGAATGGTCGTTCACCCTGGCGTTCGATTCTCCGGCCGGCGCGCCTCTGACGATCAATGCGATGGCGACACTGGCGCCGGAAGAGTGGCCGACCTTGCACTTCAAACCGACGCCTTCGCTGCAATGGCTGCCGTGCGAATTCAACAGCGTCGCGATCTGGCGCTCGGTAAAGGATGAGGCGGATTTCCCGTCCAGTATTGCGCTCGAAGCACCGCAAGTGTGCGTGATCTGGCGTCACGAGTTGGTGTGCAGCTACCGCAGTCTGGACAGCGCTGAAGCGGATGCGTTGAATGGATTGTTCAACCAGGGCTGGAATTTCTCCGAACTGTGCGAAGCGTTGGCAGTCATCTATGGTGTGGGCGCTTCGCTGCAAGCTGTTACGTGGTTGAAACAGTGGGTGCAGGATGGCCTGCTGGAGCGTCTGCAACGATAGTTTTGGCTAATTAAATCGATAGCCTGCTATTTTTTCAGGATGGTCTACCCTCAGATCTGACGGTCTGAAACAAGGGGGATTTTCCATGCTCGCGCAACTTCCACCGGCCTTACAGAATCTGCAGCTTCCGCTTCGCTTGCGACTCTGGGACGGCCATGAGTTCAATCTGGGGCCGACGCCCAGCGTCACCATCGTGGTCAAGGACCCGCAGATGGTCAGCCAGTTCACCCACCCAAGCCTTGATGCGCTGGGAGCGGCCTTCGTCGAAGGCAAGCTTGAACTGGAGGGCTCGATCAGCGAAGTCATCCGGGTCTGCGACGAATTGAGTAACGCGTTGCTCGGTGACGATGACGACAATCAGCCGGTGCGGGCCTTGCACGACAAGGAAACCGACGCCAAAGCCATTTCCTACCACTACGACCTGTCCAACGCCTTCTACCAGCTCTGGCTGGACAGCGACATGGCGTATTCCTGCGCGTATTTCGAAACGGGCAGCGAGACCCTCGAGCAGGCGCAACAAGCCAAATTCCGTCATTTATGCCGCAAGCTGCGTTTGCAGCCGGGCGAATACCTGCTGGATGTCGGTTGCGGTTGGGGTGGTCTGGCACGTTTTGCCGCACGCGAATTCGGCGCGAAAGTCTTCGGCATCACCTTGAGCAAGGAACAACTGGAACTGGCGCGCGAGCGAGTAATAGCCGAGAGCCTGGAAGACCAGATCGAACTGCAACTGCTCGACTATCGCGACCTGCCGCAAGATGGCCGTTTCGATAAGGTGGTCAGCGTCGGCATGTTCGAGCACGTCGGCCACGCCAATCTGGCCGAGTACTGCAAAACCCTGTTCGGCGCGGTGAAGGAGGGCGGTCTGGTGATGAACCACGGCATCACCGCCAAGCACACCGATGGCCGTCCGGTGGGTCGCGGTGCCGGGGATTTCATCGAGAAGTACGTGTTCCCCAACGGTGAGTTACCGCACCTGTCGATGATTTCGGCGGAGATCAGCGAAGCGGGGCTGGAGATTGTCGACGTCGAAAGCCTGCGCCTGCACTACGCACGCACACTGGATCACTGGAGCGAACGGCTGGAGGACAACCTCGAAGCTGCTGGCAAACTGGTGCCGGATCAGGCCCTGCGCATCTGGCGTTTGTATCTGGCTGGTTGCGCCTACGCGTTTGCGCGCGGCTGGATCAATCTGCACCAGATCCTCGCGGTGAAGGCTCACGCGGATGGCAGCCATGAACTGCCATGGACGCGGGACGACATCTATAACCCATAGCGGGTTCCTCTCCGTGCGGGAGAGGGCTTTCAGAGAATCGGTGAAATCAGCCGGGCGATCCGCATGCCGAGTTGTTGCAGGCGGTGGATCTCCCGGCTTTCTTCTTTGGCGATTTCGTAGGACTGCTCGAAATCCTGATTGAGCATCTGTTCCACGCTGGCAGCGAAGTCGCTGTCGACCGTCAGCAGCATCACTTCGAAGTTCAGGCGGAACGAGCGGTTGTCCAGATTGGCGCTGCCAATGGCGCTGATTTCGCTGTCGATCAACACCACTTTCTGATGCAGGAACCCGGGCTCATAGCGGAACACGCGCACGCCTGCGCGCACCGCTTCAAAGGCATAAAGGCTGGAGGCGGCGTAGACGATGCGGTGATCGGGGCGCGATGGCAGCAGCAACCGCACATCGACGCCGCGCAGTACCGCCAGTCTCAGCGCGGCGAACACCGCTTCATCGGGGATGAAATACGGACTGGTGATCCACACCCGTTCGGTCGCCGCATGGATCGCCTCGACGAAGAACAGCGAGCAGGTTTCGTAGGCGTCTGCCGGGCCGCTGGCAAGCAGTTGGCAGAGCACGCCGTCGTCAGGGTATTCATCAGGCAGGATCAGCGGCGGCAGGGTACGTGCGGCCCAGAACCAGTCTTCGGCGAACGACTCCTGCATGCACGCCACCACCGGGCCACGGACTTTGACGTGAGTATCGCGCCACGGTGCCAGCGGTGGCTTCTCGCCCAAGTATTCGTCGCCGACGTTATGCCCGCCGACAAATCCCACCACGCCATCGACCACGACGATTTTGCGGTGATTACGGAAATTGACCTGGAAGCGGTTGAGCCAACCGCTGCGGGTGGCGAAGGCTTTCACCTCGACGCCGCCGTCGCGCAGTGTCTGTACATAACTGTGGGGCAGGGCGTGGCTGCCGATGCCGTCGTAGAGCAAGTGAATCGAGACGCCTGCGGCGGCTTTCTTCAGCAGCAAATCGCGCAGGCGTTGGCCAAGTCGATCGTCGTGGATGATGAAAAACTGGATCAGCACGGCTTCTTTCGCCTGATCGATCGCCTGAAAAATCGCATCGAACGTGGCGGTGCCGTTCACCAACAACTGCACTTCGTTGTTGGCCAGGCACGGCATACGCCCCAGTTTGGGCATTGCGCGTAACGAGGCGTAGGCACTGGAGGCGCGCGCGGTGAGGGCTTCCTCCACCCATGGGCGCCAGTTCAGTTCGGAGATCGCCTGACGCATTTGTTCGTTGGCCTGGCGCCGCGCCTTGATGTAGCCATCGAAGGTGCTGCGACCGAACACCAGGTACGGAATTAGCGTGAGGTAGGGAATGAAGATCAGCGACAATGCCCAGGCGATCGAGCCTTGAGCCGTGCGCACGGTGAGCACCGCATGAACGGCGGCGATCAAGCCGAGGGTGTGTATCAGGGCAATCAGATAACCGAAAATGTGCGGTCCAAAATAATCCATGGGGCAGCCTTGCTCCGGAAGATTCAATGCTTAACAGACCATGTTCTGTCGTGAATGTCGCTATTTAATTGGCGCATGAACCGAAGCAACCGGCCGACGTCTAACGGCCACTACTGATCAGGAGTTTTTCGATGAACGTTCGTCTGCTGGGTTTGGCGCTGGGCCTGGGTTTGGCATTGCCGCTGGTTGCGCAGGCGCAGATGCTGCAGCCGGGGCTGTGGGAAATGACATCGAGCAACGTCAAGGTCGATGACCAGCCGATGGATGTGCAATCGATCCTCGGTCAACTGCAAGGGCAGATGACCCCGCAACAGCGCGCGGCGCTGGAGAAAAACGGCATCAATATCGGCGGCAAAGGTATCCGTGCCTGCCTGACGCCAGAGCAAGTGGCGACCAACGATATTCCATTGGCCGACCCGCAATCGGGCTGCAAGCAACAGATTACTGATCGCACCGGCAACCAGTGGAAATTCCGCTTCAGCTGCCCGAAAGCGCAGGGTACCGGCGTGGCAACGTTCCTCAGTGACCGCGAGTTCACCACGGTGGCCAACGGCACGTTCAATGCGATCGGGATCAACCAGAAGGGCAGCCTTGAGACGCGCGCAGTCTGGCTCGGCCAGGATTGCGGCGCTGTAAAACCAAGAGCTTAATGCGATCCCTGTAGGAGCTGCGGCACGCTGCGATCTTTTGATCTTGATTGTCAAAAACAAGATCAAAAGATCGCAGCCTCGTTGCACTCGTCAGCTCCTACAGGGTTTTTGAATCAGCGCATAAATCGTAGCGCCAGCCCGCGACATCCCTCATTCACCCGACCTTCCCGCCAGGCAATCTGCCCTGAGACAATTGTCGTGCTCACCTGATGCCGAAAGCTGCGCCCGGCGAACGGCGTCCAGCCGCACTGCGACAGAATCGGTTGCCGATCCACCTCCAGCCTCTGCGCTTCAACCAGCACCAGATCCGCCCAATACCCCTCACGCAAATAGCCACGATCCGGAATCGCAAACAGATCCGCAACACGATGGCTGGTCTTCGCCACCAAGGTCGTGATCGGCAAAACCCCATCCGCCACCAATTCCATCAGCGCGGGCAATGCGTGTTGCACCAGCGGCAATCCGGCCGGCGCCTGTGCGTAAGGCCGCTGCTTTTCTTTCCAGGTATGCGGCGCATGATCGCTGCCAATAACGTCCAGTCGATTGCTGTTCAAAGCCTCAAGCAAGGCATCGCGATCGTTCTGAGTCTTGATCGCCGGGTTGCATTTGATCAGGTTACCGAGGCTTGGGTAGTCGCGATCATCGAACAACAAATGATGCAGACAGACTTCAGCTGTGATGCGTTTCTGCGCCAGTGGTTTGTCCTCGAACAACGCCAGTTCGCGCGCCGTGGTCAGGTGCAGAACGTGCAGCCTTGTACCGTGACGTTTGGCCAACTCAACCGCCAGTGAAGAGGATCGATAACACGACTCGGCGTTGCGGATGAGCGGGTGAGCAGCGGGTGGGATTCGTTCGCCGAACACCTCACGCAGGTTGGCTGCGTTGGCATCAATGCTCGGCGTGTGTTCGCAGTGGGCCAACAGAATGGTCGGCACCTCGGCAAACAGTCGCTCAAGAATCTGCGGATCATCCACCAGCATGTTGCCGGTCGACGCACCCATAAAGACTTTTACGCCGGCCACTTCACAAGGATTGAGCGCGGCCACTGTATCGAGGTTGTCCCGACTCACGCCGAAGTGAAAGCCGTAGTTGGCCACCGAGTTGATCGCCGCCCGGCGCTTTTTATCCGCCAGTGCTTCGAGGGTGAGGGTGGCCGGGTTGGTGTTGGGCATGTCCATGAAACTGGTGATGCCACCGGCCACGGCCGCACGCGACTCGGTGTGAATGCTGCCCTTGGCCGGCGCACCCGGTTCACGGAAATGCACCTGATCATCGATCATCCCCGGCAGTAACGATTGGCCGTTGGCGTCGATTTCTACCGTGGCGTTTTCGCCTTCAATGCTTCGCGCAATTTTGACGATGCGCCCGTTGCTGACCAACAGATCGCCGTCAAACTCGCGCCCTTCGTTGACCAGTCTGGCGTTGCGAATCAGCACGCTGCTCATAGTTCAGAACTCGTTCTGCAAGGCTTTGTAGCCGCGCACCAGATCGACGTTGGTGCGCGCCACGTCTTCGGAAAACTCCGAGGCGCTGACGCTCACCGGCGGGAACAACGAAAGGTCGGTGTTCGGGCCGATGCGGGTAGTGGAGGGCACGTAAAACGCATCAGGCAAATCGCGACCATCGACCACCGAGTTGTGCCGCACCACGCAGCCGTTGCCGACCATGCAGTTGAACAACACGCTGTTGAAACCGATGAACACGCGGTCGCCGACCACGCACGGGCCGTGCACGATCGAGCGGTGCGCGATGGAGCTGAACTCGCCGATGGTCACCGCCGCGCCGGATTTCGAGTGGATCACTACGCCGTCCTGAATGTTCGAATTGGCGCCGATGGTGATCGGCTCCATCTCGCCTGAGGCGTCCACTTCGTCGGCGCGGATCACCGCGTAGGGGCCGACGAAGACGTTCTCACCGATCACCACTTTGCCGCAGATGATCGCGGTTTTATCGACGTAAGCCGACTCGGCAATTTGTGGCAAATCACCTGAAGGATTCTTGCGGATCATGGTCGGCTCAGCGCGTCGTAAAGGGTGTTGAGGTTGTATTCGAACAGGCCGGTGAAGGTGCTGGCTGGACCACTCGCGGCGAGGGCGTCGGAGTACAAGGTGCCGCCGATGTGCGCGCCGCTTTCGTCAGCGATCTGCTTGAGCAGGCGTGCATCCTTGATGTTTTCCATGAACACCGCTTTGACCTTGGCCTGACGAATCTGGGTGATCAGCGCGGCGACTTCAGCGGCCGAGGGTTCACGCTCCGTCGACAAACCCTGTGGCGCCATAAAGTCGATGCCATAGGCCTGCCCGAGATATCCGAAGGCATCGTGGCTGGTGACGATCTTGCGATTGCCCGGTGGCAGTGAACCGAGTTTGCTTTTGGCTTCGGCGAGCAGGGCGTAGATCTGCTTCAGATAGGCTTTGCTGTTACGTTCGTAGTCGGCTTTGTTCGCCGGGTCGGCAGCGGTCAGCGCCTTGGTGATGTTGGCGATGTACAACTCGGCGTTCGCCAGATTGTGCCAGGCGTGCGGGTCGGGAACGGTTTCGCCGTCCTCATCCAGCGAGCGCGGAATTACGCCATGACTGGCACTGATGAGCGTGGCTTTGGTTTCGGTGCTGGTGACCAGTCGATCCAGCCACGGCTCGAAACCGAGCCCGTTCTTGATGATCAGTTTGGCGCCGAGCAACGCTTTGGCATCGTCCGGTGTCGGCTCGTAGGTGTGCGCGTCGGCGTCCGGGCCGACCATGTTGGTGATCTGGATATGCTCACCGCCGACCTGATGCACCATGTCGGCGAGGATGCTGAAGCTGGTGACCACCGGTAATTTTTCCGCCGCCGACAATGACATCGACAGCATCAGGCTGAACAACACGAGTAGAACGCGCATCGGGAAACACCTCATTGGGATGTGAGCAAAGGCGGGCGGCGCAGGAGACCGTGAACCGGCCCGAACACCACGGACAGCAGATAACCGACGCCTGCGACCAGCACAATGGCCGGGCCGCTCGGCAGCGAGTAGTAGAACGACAGGAGCAAACCGAACCACACCGAGAGGCAACCGATGACGGCAGAGATGCCAATCAGCATCGGTAAGCGGCGGCTCCAGAATCGCGAAGCAGCGGCGGGGAGCATCATCAGCCCGACCACCATCAGCGCGCCGATGGCCTGGAAACCGATCACCAGATTGAGCACCACCAGCGTCAGGAACACGCCGTGCGCGAGTGGGCCGAGGCGGCTGACGGTTCTCAGAAACAGTGGGTCGAGGGTGTCGAGCAGCAGCGGTTTGTAGATCAGCGCCATGGCGATCAGGCTGAATCCCGAGACCCACAACATGCCGGTCAGGGTTGGGCCGTCGACGGCCAATGCTGAGCCGAACAGCAGATGAAGCAGGTCGAGGCGTTTGCCGGCGATGCCGAGAATCAGCACGCCGCTGGCGAGAGAAATGGGGTAGATCGCAGCAAGGCTGGCGTCTTCGCGCAGACCTGTTCGGCGCGTGATCCATGCGGCGAGACCGGCCATGCTCAGACCGGCGCCGAGGCCGCCAAGTGTGAGGGCGGGCAGGCTCAGACCGGCGAACCAGAATCCCAGTGCGGCGCCGGGGAGGATGCCGTGGGCGACGGCGTCACCGATCAGGCTCATCCGTCGCAGGATCAAAAACACACCGAGTGGTGCCGTACTGCACGCCAAGACCAGGCCGCCGAGCAGGGCGCGGCGCATGAACACGAACTCGTTGAACGGTTGCCATAAGTGGGCGACGGCGAGCATCAGGCCACCTGCGTGTGAGGGGTTTGCTGGATCAGTGCGACGCTGGCGCCGTACACGCATTCGCGGTTTTTGATCAGCAAGGTCTGCGGGATGTGTTGGCGCACGGCGGCGAGGTCGTGGCAAACGACCACCACTGTTCGGCCCTCGTTGTGCCAAGCGTGGATGTGCTGCCAGAGCAACTGCTGGCCAAGTTCGTCGAGGGCGGCGTGGGGTTCGTCGAGGAGCAGAACCGGGGCGTCGGTCAGGCTCAATCTGGCGAGCAGGGCGCGTTGTAATTCGCCGCCGGAGAGGGCCATGAGCGGGCGGTTTTCCAGTCCGCTGAGGTGCCAGTTCTCCAGTGCGTCCTTCAGGCGTTGTGCGCGCAATTGGGTTGAGAGTCGACGTCCCCAGAATCCGGCGGCGATCAGTTCTTCGAGGCTGATGGGGAACTGGCGGTCGAGGTGTTGTTGCTGGGGGAGGAATGACACGCCGCTTTGACGTGGAACACTCAGGCTGACTTTGCCTCCCAAGGGTTTTTGCAGCCCGGCGATGACTTTCAAGAGGCTGCTTTTGCCGCAGCCGTTTGCGCCGATGATGGCCGTGAGGCTGCCGCTTTCCAGTTCTAGATTCAGGGGCGTGGTCAGCGGTTGACCGGGAGCGCCCCAGCTCAGGGATTGGCAGCGGATCATGCTTGTTCACGCTGCCAGTGGCTTTCGGCGACGGCGTCATGGGCGTGCAGGCTTTCGGCGTGGATCACTCGCAGGTGGAACTGGTTGACGCCCGGCGTGCGGCGAAGCGCGAGATTCAAGCGGCGAGCGGCGTCTTCGCAGAACATCAGGTTCTGCCCGTTGGCGAGGGCGAAGGCTTGCTCGTCGGCGCGTTTTACGGCGGTTTGTACGGCGGTGCCTAGGGCGGCTTCGGCGTCGTTGATGATCACGCTCAGCGGTAATTCATCGATGAACTCGTCGAGGTGTAGATGCAGTTGTGCGGTGCTGCGTTGGCTGTGAGGCGTGGCGACGATGCCTTGGGTTGAGCCGAGCCAGGCTAGAACGCCTGCGTGCTGAAGGGCTTTATTGGCGAAGTCGTCGACGAATTGTTGCTGGATTAACTGTCGAGCCAAGGCTGCTGAACACGGGCAAGTCGAAGAGTAGGGCACTTCAATTTTGAGTTCCACGTGGAACATCTTGTTTTTCAGACTGGCTGAAATGGTCGCTGGATAGGATTTCCAACCGGCCAAGGGACTGATCAACGCAGGTCTTTTCAACAGTAGATCGGTGTGGATATTCAGGTAGGCACTGTTGGATAAACCTTCGTGGCTAGCCAGAAAACGTTTGAGTACCAGGTGCAGCAGAGCGGGGGAAAGGCTCTGTTGTTCGAGCGATTCCAAGGCCAGATAAAGCCGCGACATATGAATGCCCCGCGCTTCGCCATCATCCAGGCTTACCCCAGCATCAGCCTTCGCACTTAAGCGTTGGCCTTCCAATAAAACAGGTAACGCGATGCCGTGCATGCCCACCCATTCGAGGGGCAAAGCTTGGCGAGCGGACTGCGCGGCGATATCCGGAAGTGTCAGCGAATTCATGTTCGGAGCCATCGTGATGAATGAATTGGATGTTACATTATAACAATACAATCCACGATGCCTTTTTCATGAACAGGTTTTCATATGCACAGACGCCATCTGCTCAATTTGATTCTGGCGAGCGCTGCCTTCGCCCTTCCGTTCAGTGTTTCGGCCGCGCAAATTCGCAACGCGCGGCTGTGGCGTTCTGATGAAAAGCTGCGATTGGTTTTCGATTTAAGTGGGCCGGTGCGCTACAAAACCTTCACCCTCAGTACTCCTGAGCGGCTGATCATCGATGTGTCCGGAGCCGATCTGAGCGGTGATCTCAGTCAGTTGGCACTAAATGGCACGGTGATCCGCTCGATTCGATCCGGACCCTTTGGTCAGGGCGATACGCGGATTGTTCTTGATTTGAGTCATCCAGTGCTGCTGAACAGCTTCCTTTTGGCGCCTCAAGACGGCCAAAGTCATCGCCTGGTTCTGGATTTATTCAGTGCGAAAACCACGCCAGTAGCAGCAATGGTTCCACGTGAAACACCCAAGCTCGGTGCTCACCCCAAGCGCGACATCATCGTAGTCGTCGATCCAGGGCATGGCGGAAAGGATCCCGGCGCGGTCGGTGCCAAGGGTGAGCGGGAAAAAGACGTGGTGCTTTCCATTGCTCAACTACTCGCCAAGCGTCTGAAAAAAGAGAAAGGCTTCGACGTGAAACTGGTGCGCAATGACGACTTTTTCGTGCCTTTGCGTAAGCGCGTGGAGATCGCCCGTCAGCACAAGGCCGACATGTTTATCTCGGTGCATGCCGATGCGGCGCCACGGCTGACAGCGTCTGGAGCGTCGGTGTATTGCCTGTCTGCAGGTGGCGCGACATCGGCGACGGCGCGCTTTATGGCGCAGCGGGAGAACGGAGCGGATCTACTTGGCGCTACCAGTCTGCTCAATCTGAAAGACAAAGATCCAATGCTCGCTGGGGTGATTCTCGACATGTCGATGAATGCGACTATCGCCGCCAGTCTGCAGCTGGGAAACACCGTGCTGGGCAGTCTGGCCGGCATCACCACCCTGCATCAGAAGCGCGTGGAACAGGCCGGATTTGCCGTTTTGAAGTCACCAGATGTGCCTTCAATCCTGGTAGAAACCGGCTTCATTTCCAATGTTCGCGACAGTCAGCGATTGGTCACGGCGCGGCATCAACAGGCCGTGGCGAATGGTTTGTTTGAGGGATTGCAGCGTTACTTTGAGAAAAACCCACCGATCGACAGCTATCTCTCTTGGCGACAGGAGCAGCAGAAAGCGCAGGTCTAGCAGCCGACGATTCGGCTGCAGGTAAATTTCGCGCGGCTGCCGCCCGAGCTGGAGAAGCGATTGATGGTCGTCCAGCCGACTCGGCGGGTGTAACCAACCCAGGCTTCACCGTCAGAGGCGACGCCGGTGAAGAACGTCAGTTGGCCAAAGCGGCTGTTGGTTTGCGCCCAATACCGCTGCCCAATCTTTTCAAATCCACGCAGGTAGAGCGTATTGCCAACAGTGTTGACGCTGTACGCGTTGCCCTCGGCATCGATGCACGCCAGCAAGTTAGCGCTACGCGTGCAGCTGGCCAGCGTCGGCAACTGCGCCGACGCATTGCCAGCAATCAGCAATCCAAGGCTCAACAACGAGCATTTCAGCGCAGTTTTCATCACGAATTCCGAGTTGGGATGGGCTCAGCTTCCTGCTGTTTATCGCTCAGGACAAGAGCAGGGCTGGTTTATTCACGTTGTTATACTATAACATAAATAATAACTGAGCCTGAGCAGGCCGATTTCAAGCGTTTAGCTTCAACGAAACCGTCGTATGAAGCCTCAAAACGCCAAGCGCTAGTAAAAGCGTCAATCGGCTGCCTTCCTATGAGGATTATCCAATGTCAGCCGAATTGCCCGTCACCGTACTTTCAGGATTTTTGGGCGCTGGAAAAAGTACACTTTTGAATTACGTACTACGTAATCGAAAGGGCCTTCGCGTCGCAGTCATCGTCAATGATATGAGCGAGATCAACATTGATGGCAGCGAAGTCCAGCGTGATGTCAGCTTAAACCGTGCAGAAGAAAAAATAGTCGAGATGAGTAACGGCTGTATCTGCTGTACGTTACGCGAAGACTTGCTCGAAGAAGTCAGCAAACTCGCCCGGGAAGATCGCTTCGATTATTTGCTGATCGAATCCACCGGCATCTCCGAGCCACTACCGGTCGCAGAAACTTTCACCTTCCGCGATGAACACGGGCAAAGCCTCTCCGACATCGCCCGTCTCGACACCATGGTGACTGTAGTCGACGGTGTGAATTTCCTGCCGGACTACCAGGCGGCCGAAAGCCTCGCCTCCCGTGGCGAGATGCTTGGCGAGGAGGACGAGCGCTCGATCACCGACCTGTTGATCGAACAAATCGAGTTCGCCGACGTGCTGTTGATCAGCAAGATCGACCTGATCAGCCAGCCCGAGCGTGAAGAGTTGATCGCCATCCTCAAACGCCTCAACGCCCAAGCCGAAATCATTCCGATGGTCATGGGCGAAGTGCCGTTGGAGAAGATCCTCAACACCGGTCGCTTCGATTTCGACAGAGCCGCGCGAGCACCGGGCTGGCTTCAGGAATTACGCGGTGAGCACGTGCCGGAAACCGATGAATACGGCATCGCTTCCACAGCCTATCGCGCGCGCAGACCCTTTCACCCTGAGCGCTTCTTCAACTTCATCGATCGTCCGTGGCTGAACGGAAAATTGCTGCGCTCCAAAGGATTCTTCTGGCTGGCGAGCAAACCCACAGACGCCGGTAGTTGGTCGCAAGCCGGCGGTTTGATGCGTCACGGTTTCGCCGGGCGCTGGTGGCGATTCGTACCGAAAAACCAATGGCCACAGGATCAGGAAAGCACCGCCGCGATCATGGAAAACTGGATACCGAGCGTTGGAGATTGCCGTCAGGAACTGGTGTTCATCGGTCAGAACATCGATTTCCTACAACTTTCCGACGAACTGGATGACTGCCTGCTCACCGATGAAGAAATGGCCCTTGGTGTAGAAGGCTGGCGATTGCTGGCGGATCCGTTCGGCCCTTGGCATGAAGAGGCCGCCTGATGCTCGCCCTCAAACTCATGCAAAACCGTACGCGCCATCAGCACCAAGGGCCGACACCTGAAACGTTGACGAAGATCCTCCAGGACGACAGCAACCTCGCCGTGTGGCAGCGGCAATTGCCGTTGCACATCAGCGAATTCGCACAGTTACTGTTGTCGCTCAACGAACCGTTGGCGGAATCACTGTGCCTGGAGCTGGCGAACGAGGACGCCGAGCCTGACCTGACCGGGTTGGCCTCAGGCTTCCGTGATATGGAAGGCTACGAAGGCTTTGTCGCCGATCTGAAATGGCTGGTCAGCGCCTTCGCCTGCTTGCTGGGAGCCAAGCGCATCGGCCTGCGCTTGCGGGTACTCGATAAAGCCATGTGCCCGCGTTTCCACGTCGATCACGTGCCTGTTCGGTTGATCACCACTTATGCCGGCGTCGGTAGCCAATGGCTTAAGGAAGGTGCGATGGATCGTCAGCAAATGGGGCAGGCCAACGCCGAACCCCACGCGAACATTCAGCAACTGAGCAGCGGAGACGTCGCGCTATTGAAAGGCGAGAAATGGCACGGCAATGAAGGCTTCGGTCTCATCCATCGTTCGCCGCAACCGGCTGCTGGCGAGCGCCGATTAATACTGACGCTAGACTGGCTCGGTTAAGGCTTGAGCCACGATCCTTGGCTCTGGCCTTCGCAATACGGCTGCAAATACGCCGCATCCGTGGCCACGCCGTAATAGTGGATGTCCTGGCGATAAGGCATATTGGCGACTTGCGCGTTGCTGCACACGCCAAACGCACCGGTCGGGCACTGATCGACGTACTGCACCTCGACTTTCTGCCCGGCCAGCGTTGGCTGGCAGAAGCCGTCGTTAAACAGTTTCTGCGGAATGTTTCGATTCTGCTGGCAGACTTTGACGTCCAGCCGCTCGCTTTGGCTGTGCACCACGCAGGCCTGCGCCCACGCTTCGCTCGACAGCAGCGCCAACAGCAACGACCATCCCATCCAACGCATCTTTGCATCTCCCAAGAAAGCTCCCGGCCATGTTGCAGAACATTCCTACTCATGTCATTGCTGGCCCTTTGGGCGCCGGCAAAACCAGCCTGATTCGTCAGCTCATGACGCAGCGTCCAGCAGGCGAGCGCTGGGCGGTGTTGATCAACGAGTTCGGCCAGATCGGCCTCGACGCCGCACTGCTGACCAGCGACGCCGATGGTATCGCACTGGGCGAAGTGGCCGGGGGCTGCCTGTGTTGCGTCAATGGCGCGCCGTTTCAGATCGGCCTTGGGCGTTTGTTGCGCAAGGCCAAGCCCGATCGATTGTTTATCGAACCGTCCGGGCTGGGGCACCCGGCGCAGTTGCTCAAACAGTTAAATGAGGCGCCATGGCTGGGTGTGCTGGCGGTGCAGCCTTGTGTTTTGGTGCTGGATGCTCAGGCGCTTGAGGCGGGGAAAGCGTTGCCGGCAGCGCAACAGGAAGCCTTGGAAAGCGCAGGCCTGTTACTGTTGAACAAGGCTGAAAACCTGGGCGACACGGCCCGGGCAAAAATCGCCAGCCTGTTGCCGCCAGTTCCGTTGATCTGGACGCAACAGGCGCGACTCCCCTTGAGCGAATTGCCGGGCCTTGCCGCAAAAGCGGTGAGCGGCGTGGATAACTTGGTCGTACCCAAGGGATTAGGGCAGATGCCGGCCGTCTGGACTGATCCGACTTCGCCGATTTGCTTGAGTCAGGCGCAGGAGGGTGGCTGGAGCATTGGTTGGCGTTGGCATCCGCGGCAGATATTCGACAAGCAGCGCATTGCTGACTGGCTGGCCAGCCTCAATTGGCAGCGGGCGAAACTGGTTATCCACAGCGCGGAGGGCTGGGTTTCTGCGAATGCTTTGGATAATGCCGAGTTGAATTGGCAGGTCAGCGAGTGGCGGAGGGATTCGCGGATGGAGCTGATCTTCGGTGAGGCGGAGGATATTGATGCGTTGCAGCGGGGTTTGTCGGGGTGTCGGGAGGGTTAGATCAAAAGATCGCAGCCTTCGGCAGCTCCTACATGGCATTTATGTACACCCTGTAGGAGCTGCCGAAGGCTGCGATTTTTAGGGTTTCCACTTGGTATGTTCCTGCCGCCACTGACTCAACTCGATAACTTCCGCACGCGGCCTCTGCACTTCAACCACCGGCGGCGTATCGTCGAACGGTGCCGGGTAGGGCGCCAGTTCGATCTGCGCACTGTGCGCACCAAACTGGGTAATCGTGCCGTTATGCCGGGTTTCACCGGTCACGGTGAACTCGAAGTTGTACACCCGCGCCAGTCGTCGGCGACCGTTGGCGTCCTTGATGAAACCGATCTTCTTCAGGGCAACGTTGCCGTCGAGCAACTCGACGCGCACGTTCAGGCAATGCTGCTTGACCCGCTCCAGCGCCCGCTCGCGCAAGCCGTGGTTGTGCCATAGCCAGGCGCCGGCAGCGGCGAACAGCATCAGCACAAAGATGTTTTCGAGGGTCAGCATCAACATCAAACTCCAAAAGATAGCGTCAGCTTAACTGCGTCGCCGGTCTGTCGTACAGGCTGTGTTTCGTCGCATACTGCGCGGCTTGAATTTCAATCGTTTTACGGAATGACCCGAATGAAACGTACGCCTCATCTGCTCGCCATTCAGTCCCACGTCGTGTTCGGCCACGCCGGCAACAGCGCTGCGGTTTTTCCGATGCAGCGGGTCGGGGTGAATGTCTGGCCGCTCAACACGGTGCAGTTTTCCAACCACACCCAGTACGGCCAGTGGGCCGGCGAAGTGCTGGCGCCGCAGCAGATTCCTGAATTGGTCGAAGGCATCGCGGCGATTGGCGAGCTGGGCAACTGCGATGCAGTGCTGTCCGGTTATCTTGGCAGTGCGGCGCAGGGCCGGGCGATTCTCAGCGGCGTCGAGCGCATCAAAGCGGTCAATCCGAAAGCCCTCTATCTATGTGATCCAGTGATGGGCCATCCGGAGAAGGGTTGCAGCGTGCCGACCGAGGTCAGCGACTTCCTGCTGGAAGAGGCGGCGGCCGTGGCCGACATCATGTGCCCGAACCAGTTGGAGCTGGACAGCTTCTCCGGGCGCAAACCGCAGTCGCTGTTCGATTGCCTGGCGATGGCGCGCGCGTTGCTGGCGCGTGGGCCGAAAGCCGTGCTGGTCAAGCATCTGGATTATCCGGGCAAACCGGCCGATGGCTTCGAGATGTTGTTGGTGACGGCTGAAGGCAGCTGGCATCTGCGCCGTCCGCTGCTGGCGTTTCCGCGTCAGCCGGTGGGCGTGGGCGATCTGACGTCTGGCCTGTTTCTGGCGCGGGTGCTGCTGGGTGACAGCCTGGTGGCGGCGTTCGAATTCACCGCGGCTGCAGTGCATGAGGTGCTGCTGGAAACTCAGGCGTGTGCCAGTTATGAGCTGCAACTGATCCGGGCGCAGGATCGGATTGCGCATCCGCGGGTGAAGTTTGAGGCGACGGCGATCAGTCTGTAATCGTGTAATCGTTCAAAAAGATCGCAGCCTTCGGCAGCTCCTACAGGGTTTTGCATTCCCCTGTAGGAGCT